>NZ_QULA01000020.1:0-36011 GCF_003481595.1 Blautia sp. OM07-19 | reverse complement strand
AAAATGTGGTATTATAGTTAGTGCATTACAGATGCGGGTGTAGTTCAATGGTAGAACACCAGCCTTCCAAGCTGGATACGTGGGTTCGATTCCCATCACCCGCTTTTTTTGTTGCGATAAAGCACCGATTTCTTAGAAATTGGTGTTTTTTGTATACTGGAAAAATTCAGGAATAGCTGTTAATATGAAGAAAAAGCAAAGGAGCGATCGGGATGAAAGATTATGCAACAGGGATCCAGCATGTAGGAATTCCTACGAAGGATATGGATGCAACAAAAAAGTTTTATGAGGATCTGGGATTTGAAGCTGCGTTTGAGACAGTGAATGACGAAGCGAGGGTGTGTTTTCTCAAAATGTACAATCTGGTTATGGAAGTTTATGAGTCGGAGGATGCAGCAGGAAAAATCGGTGCCATTGAGCATGTTGCGATCGATGTCACAGATATTGAGCAGGTTTATAAGGAAATCTGCGATAAAAATATGAACACACTGCAGGACGAGATCCATTTTCTTCCATTCTGGGATAATGGTGTCCGTTTCTTCACGATCAAAGGACCGAATGAAGAGAAAATAGAATTCAGCCAGTTTCTGTAAGATCTACACAATTGGACAAATATGAAATGAAAACTCCCCGGTGGACCGCTAACCTCTATATATGAGGGGACGATCTGCCGGGGAGTTTTTTATTGCATTGTAATCAAAAAGACACTAGTTGTGTATTTATTGATTGATAGAATTATCCTTCAATCACTTTCCTGATTGCATCATACAGCTCATCATAAGTCTCGTATGCCGGGATTTCCGGGTATTCGGATTTGATGGCGTCGGTGCTCTTGAAGAGGAAGCCTGCTTTGCTTGCCTGGATCATGCCGAGGTCGTTGTGGCTGTCGCCGCTGGCGATGGTGTCGTAGCCGATAGACTGCAGGGCTTTGACCGTAGTGTATTTGGATTTCTCACAGCGCATCTTGAAGTCTGTGATCTCGCCGTTGTCTGCTACAACGAGAGAGTTGCAGAAGATAGTCGGGTAGCCGAGTTTTTTCATCAGAGGTCCTGCGAACTGAGAGAAGGTATCGCTGATGATGATTACCTGTGTCATTTCTCTGAGATTGTCGAGGAATTCTTTTGCGCCCGGAAGTGGATCAATCTTGGAAATTGTTTCCTGAATCTCTTTCAGTCCAAGATTGTGCTCTTTCAGAATATTGAGACGGTATTTCATTAATTTGTCGTAGTCCGGCTCATCTCTTGTTGTTCTCTTTAATTCCGGGATACCGGTTTCCTCTGCGAATGCGATCCAGATTTCAGGTACCAGTACGCCCTCAAGGTCTAAACAAACAATTTCCATAATAATTCTCCTCCGTTCTGAGGCGGCTTTAGCATTGTAATAAGGTGCCGCGTCTCTCTAAGTGTGTGTACAGACTTTATTATAGCCGAAAAATGTCGAAATCGCTATATATAATTTTGCAGAAAGAAAAATTAACAAAAACAATCGTTATCTGCGAACAGTTACAAAGAATCTCTATTGTATCTTCCTCAGGAATAGTGTTATGATAGAAACACTGGAAAAGAGAAAGGTATGGTGAAATCATATGAAACAGGAAAATTATATAAAGGGAATGGTCATGATCATTCTGTCGGCATTTTTCTTTGCCTGCATGAATGTCAGTGTCCGGCTGGCGGGTGATCTTCCTTCCGTTCAGAAGAGCTTCTTCCGAAATCTGGTAGCGGCTTTTTTTGCGGTTATTATCCTGGCAAAAAATCATGTTGTGCCGAAGGTACAGAAAGCATACTGGGGTCCGCTGATCATGCGATGTACATTTGGAACTCTGGGAATCCTGTGTAACTATTACGCGATCGATCATCTGCTTGTTGCAGACGCATCTATCCTGAACAAACTGTCCCCGTTCTTTGCAATTATCTTTTCATTTCTGATTCTGAAAGAAAAGATCACGCCGGTACAGGGGGCCTGCGTATTCCTGGCATTTATAGGATGCCTGTTTGTTGTGAAGCCGGGATTTCAGAATACGGCTTTGATCCCGGCACTGATCGGAGTCTGCGGGGGACTTGGCGCAGGAATCGCGTATACGATGGTCCGTGTACTTGGAACACATGGGATCAAGGGACCGATTATTGTATTTTATTTTTCTGTGTGTTCCTGCCTGTTTGTGCTTCCGTATCTGATTTTTAATTATGTCCCGATGACAGTTACACAGCTTGGAACGCTTCTGATGGCAGGTCTGTTTGCAGCAGGAGGCCAGTTTACGATCACGGCGGCGTATAGTTATGCACCAGCGGGCAAGATATCGATCTTTGATTACTCACAGATCATATTTGCAACACTTCTTGGATTTTTCCTTTTTGGCGAAATTCCGGACAAATACAGCTTTATAGGATATGGACTGATCATTCTGGCATCGCTTGGAATGTTCGTATATAACATGAGAGCAGCAAAGAAAAATTAATTCTTTGCTGCTCCTGTTATTTTTATGAGTGTTTTTCTCTGCGTAATTTCTCGATAAAGTTCTGAAGATGTGACATGGCAAGCTTCAGATTCTCAAGAGAGTAAGCGTAGGAAATACGGATGTATCCTTCGCCACATTTACCAAATGCGGATCCCGGAATAACAGCTACGTGTTCTTCACGAAGAAGTCTTTCGGCAAATTCTTCAGAAGTCAGACCGAATTCCTTGATTGACGGGAAAACATAAAAAGCACCAAAAGGTTCGAAACATTCCAGTCCCATCTCGCGGAAAGCGTGCATCAGGTAACGGCGGCGGCCATTGTAAGCCTCACGCATTTCCTGTACAGCTGATTCACCATTGCGGAGTGCTTCGATCGCTGCATACTGGCTGGTAGTCGGTGCAGACATGATTCCGAACTGGTGAAGTTTGGTCATCTGTTTGATAAGTTCAGCAGGTCCGCATGCATATCCAAGACGCCATCCAGTCATGGCGAAAGTCTTGGAAAAACCGTTCAGAAGGAGTGTACGCTCTTTCATTCCCGGAAGGCTTGCGATGGAAACATGCGGCTCATCGTAATAAGTCAGTTCTGCATAGATCTCGTCAGATACTACGATGAGATCATTCTCGATCACAACCTGGGCGATTTCTTCCAGTTCTTTACGTGGCATGATGGAACCGGTCGGGTTGTTCGGGAATGGCATGACCAGGATCTTGGTACGGTCAGTGATCGCTGCGCGCAGATCATCTGCGGTCAGGCGGAATTCGTTCTCAGCTTTGAGGTCGATAAATTTCGCCACGCCGTCTGCCATGACAGCACATGGCTCGTATGCAACGAAGGATGGCTGCGGGATCAGGACTTCATCTCCAGGTTCCAGCATGGCGCGCATGGAGAGGTCGATCGCCTCACTGCCGCCTACGGTTACAAGGATTTCACTCTTGGGATCGTAGGAAACTTTGTATTTGTTCTGTACATATTTGCTGATCTCCTGACGGAGTTCCAGGAGTCCGGCATTGGAAGTGTAGTATGTCCGGCCTTTTTCCAGGCTGTAGATACCCTCATCACGGATATGCCATGGAGTATCAAAATCAGGTTCACCGACACCGAGAGAGATTACGTCATCCATTTCACTTACGATGTCAAAAAATTTACGTATTCCAGATGGCTGGATGGCTGCCACCTTGTCTGCTACAAGTTTTCTCAAGGTGTCACCAGCATCCTTTCGTCTTTGATTTTCTGATCGAAGATCGTACCGTGGTCTTTGTATTTCTTCAGGATGAAGTGGGTTGCGGTACTTAAGACAGAATCCAGTGTGGACAGTTTGTCTGTTACGAACTGGGAAACTTCTTTGAGGGTTTTGCCTTCGAGAATGACCATCAGATCGTAGCCGCCTGAGATCAGATATACGGAACGGACTTCCGGATATTTGTAGATACGTTCTGCGATGGAATCAAATCCCTGGCCACGCTGTGGTGTTACACGCACTTCAATCAGTGCAGTGACCATTTCGGAGCTGGTCTTGTCCCAGTCGATCATGGTGTGGTAGCCGCAGATGATTTTTTCTTCTTCCATCTTGCGGATCTCATTTTCGACAACATCTGGTTCTGTGCCAAGCAGAATGGCGATCTCTTTGGAATCCATTTTGCTGTTTTTTTCAAGATAACTTAATATTTGTTTTCTCAAGATTATTTCCTCCAAAACTAAAATCACATAATCTGTTCCGGGATATTTCCGGAGATTATTTCTATCATACCACGTTCGACGGATTTTTTACAGTAAAAACGGGAAAAATACGAAGAGAGTTGAAATTGGATAAAAAAAGTAAAGTATTCAACTAAAAGTGTTTCTTTTCCAGAAAAAGGATGCTATAATAGAAGAAACAATGAAATGACAAAAGTCAAGGAGGCAGAAATTACAATGCAGATCACGAATGATATCTTATATGTAGGTGTAAATGATCACCAAGTAGACCTGTTTGAAGGTCAGTATGATGTGCCGAATGGAATGGCGTACAACTCTTATGTGATCAAGGATGAGAAGATCGCAGTTATGGATACTGTTGATGCAAACTTCACAAAGGAATGGCTCGATAACATCGCAGCAGTTCTGGATGGCGCGAAGCCGGATTACCTGGTAGTTCAGCATATGGAGCCGGACCATGCAGCAAATATAGAGAACTTTATGAATGCATATCCGGATACAACGATCGTGGCAAATACCAAGACTTTTGGTATGATGAAGAACTTCTTCAGAAACCTGGATCTTGAGGGAAGAACGCTTGAAGTTGGAAATGGTGAGTCCCTGACCCTTGGCAGACATGTGCTTACTTTCGTGTTTGCTCCGATGGTACACTGGCCGGAAGTTATGGTAACTTACGACAGTACAGACAAAGTTCTGTTTTCTGCTGACGGATTTGGTAAATTCGGCGCACTTGATGTAGAGGAAGACTGGGACTGCGAAGCACGCCGTTATTATATCGGTATCGTCGGCAAATATGGTCCGCAGGTTCAGAAGCTTCTCAAAGTGGCTGCAACTCTGGATATCCAGATCATCTGCCCTCTGCACGGACCGGTTCTGACTGAGAATCTGGGACATTATATTGAGAAATATGATATCTGGTCTTCTTATAAAGTAGAAGATGAGGGTGTTGTGATCGCATACACATCCGTTTATGGAAATACTAAGAAAGCTGTTGAAATCCTGGCTGAGAAACTGAAAGAAAAAGGCTGCCCGAAGGTTACTGTATTTGACCTTGCCAGAGATGACATGGCAAAGGCAGTTGAGGATGCATTCCGCTACGGTAAACTGGTTCTTGCAACCATTACCTACAATGCAGATATCTTCCCATTCATGAAGACATACATCGATCATCTGACAGAGAGAAGCTACCAGAACCGAACTATCGGTCTGATCGAGAACGGAAGCTGGGCTCCGAATGCAGCCAAAGTTATGCAGGCGAAATTCGAGAAGAGCAAGAATATCACCTGGCTGGACAACACAGTCAAGATCATGTCTTCCTTAAGTGATGAAAATATCGAAGAACTGGACAAGATGGCAGAAGAACTCTGCAAATAAAAAATACCCAGATACTAAAGAAGCCCCTGCGAAGTAAGGAAAACTTCGCGGGGGCTTTTTTTTAATTACTGGAGTTGCCTGAAGAAAGAAAAAATAATAAATAAACAAGCAATATTAAGGGGGTAATATTAAAGCTCCAGGATCAAAACCTGATAATTGTCAAGTGTTACAGTATTTCCGCTTACAGATACTTCCGGGTAGTTGTTGAGAAGTACTTTTTTGTATGCAGATGGAAGGACTGCACTCTGTGGTTCTTTCTGGAAGTTTCCGAGAACCAGGAGAGTTTTGTCGCCTTTTCGATAATAGGACATCAGATTGTGTTGTTCCTCAAGGTAAGGGATCAGTTTACCGTAAACGATGGTTTCTTTGTATTCTGGGTCTTTGCGCAGAGCGATCAGTGCTTTGTAGAAAGAGAATAAAGAATCCGGGTCATTTACCTGAGCTTCTACATTGATGTCTTTGTAGTTCGGGTTTACAGGAAGCCATGGAGTACCTTTGGAAAATCCTGCGTTTTCGGTGGTATCCCACTGGACCGGTGTACGGGCATTGTCACGGCTGTATCTGGAGACACAGGCGAGAGCTTCTTTTTCGGTGCAGCCGGCATCCAGGGCTACATGGTATTCATCGATGGAACTGATATCATCCACCTGGTCAATAGAAGTGAATGTCAGGTTTTCCATACCGATCTCCTGTCCCTGATAGATGAACGGCAGTCCGCGGAGCATGAAGTACATGGCAGCCAGGAATTTCTTGCTCTGGAGAGAAAGATCTCCGTCAGGAATGTAGTGGCTGACACCTCGCGGCTCGTCGTGGTTTTCGATGATATTGGACAGATATCCGATATCGCCGATACGTTTCTGAGAGTGGAAACAGCATTCCTTGTAATCTTCCGGTGTGATCTCTTTGTGGTCGTACCATCCGTTCGGACTTCCACCGAATACGGTCGTGGAGAAATCAAACATACTGGAAAAATATCCGTTGCTTCCGATGAAATCAGGAAGTTCTTCTTCCTTTTCATTGAAAACCTCACCTACAGAAAAAGCATCGTGTGGTTTGAAAGTATGGTCACGCATCTCGCCGAGGAATTCTCCGACACCGGTTGCATCCTCAAGCATATAGTGGATACTGGAAAGTCCGTCCGGGCGGTCAACCGGGTAATCTTTGAATGGAAGTTTTTTCTTGATATTGATGATCGCGTCAATACGGAATCCACTGACTCCACGGTCAAGCCACCAGTTGATGTTTTTGTAAACTTCCTCGCGTACTTCCGGGTTTTCCCAGTTAAGATCAGGCTGTTTTTTGTGGAAGACGTGGAGATACTGTTTGTCCGGATGTCCCGGGAGCGGTTCCCAGACTGAGCCTCCGAAATAACTTCTCCAGTTGCACGGGAGTTCTCCCTCTTTGCGGTCTTCGATGTAGAAGAAGTTTCCGTATTTTCCATCCGGATCCTCACAGGCTTTTTTGAACCATTCGTGTTCATCAGAGCAGTGGTTTACAACCAGGTCCAGGATGATGTACATATCGCGTTTTTTTGCTTCGGCAAGAAGATGGTCCATATCTTCGAGAGTTCCGAATGCAGGGTTGATGTCATAGTAATCTGAAATATCATATCCCTGATCTGCAAAAGGAGATGGATAACATGGAGAGATCCAGATAATATCCACACCGAGGTCTTTGAGATAATCTAATTTCTGTATAATTCCCGGAATGTCACCGATTCCGTCATTGTTTGAATCATAAAAACTTTTTGGGTAGATCTGATAGGCTACTTTGTCCTGCCACCATTTACGTTCCATAAGAAATTCCTCCTTAAATTCTGTACTTTATTATAATGGTCAGAGTGAAAAAAATCTTATGAGAATCTGACCAAAAACTACGATATTTTGACTTTTTACAGAATAACTATTGACAAATATTCTCATTTAGCATACGGTTAGTTCGTACGTACTGAGAAAAAGTATCATTACTGTTCGCTTCGCTCACAGTAATTTGGTCAAAATGCATTCCAAATCACCTTCGGTGATGGCATTTTGCCCCGTATGTCTCGGGATTTTGCCATATTCATGGCAAAACACCTCGCAGGATATTTCCTGTGAACAGTAATAAATATCAATAAAAACTAAAGAACAGAGGAAAGAAGAGGAAAGCAGATTATGACATCATTAAGAGAACTGCCGATCGGGAAAACCGCGACGATTCGCTCTGTCGGTGGCGAGGGGGCTTTGCGACAGCACTTTCTGGACATGGGTCTGATTCCGAAGGGTGATGTGACCATGGTGAAATATGCACCGATGGGAGACCCGATGGAACTTCGTATCCACAGTTATGAACTGACACTGCGTCTTGCAGATGCGGAAAAGATTGAGATTGAAAATATCCGTGATGCAAAAGAAACGAAACAGAAGCCAACGCCTTTGCAGAAGAAAGCAGCCGAGGCGATGCCGCATCCGGGACTTGGCGAGGGTGGAAAGTTCCATGAAAAGAAGGATGAACATCCACTGCCGGATCATGTACCATTGACATTTGCACTGGCGGGAAACCAGAACTGTGGCAAGACGACGCTGTTTAACCAGCTTACAGGATCAAGCCAGCATGTGGGAAACTTTCCGGGTGTTACGGTAGACCGTAAGGATGGAATGATCCGTGGCAAAAGCAATACACTGGTAACAGACCTTCCGGGAATTTATTCCATGTCACCGTATTCCAGCGAAGAGATCGTAACGAGGAATTTTGTTCTGGATGAGCACCCGAAGGGAATCATCAATATCGTTGATGCTACTAATATAGAAAGAAACCTTTATCTGACCATGCAGCTGATGGAGCTGGATGTGCCGATGGTCCTTGCATTGAACATGATGGACGAGGTGAGACAGAATGGAGGCTCTGTTCTGGTCAATCGCATGGAGGAAATGCTTGGAATTCCGGTCATACCGATCTCGGCAGCCAAGAACGAGGGTATTGACGAACTGGTAGAGCATGCGCTTCACGTTGCAAAATACCAGGAGAAACCACGGATCATAGATTTCTGTGATGCAAATAAAGACGGAGGCGCTGTTCATCGATGCCTTCATGCAATCATGCATCTGATCGAGGATCATGCACAGGCAGCAGGAATCCCGGTCCGTTTTGCAGCGGCAAAGCTGGCAGAGGGAGATCAGCTGATCATGGACAGCCTGAAGCTGGATCAGAATGAGAAGGAAACTCTGGAACACATCATAAAGCAGATGGAAAAAGAACGTGGACTCGATCGGGCGGCGGCGATCGCACATATGCGGTTTGATTTTATTGAGAGAGTCTGTGATGAAACGGTTGTCAAACCAAAAGAGAGTAAGGAACATCTTCGCAGTATGAAGATCGACCGGATTCTGACCGGCAAATATACAGCGATCCCGTGTTTCGTGGGAATCATGGGACTTGTGTTTTTCCTGACATTCAGTGTGATCGGAGCATTTCTCCAGAATCTGCTGGATATGGGGATCACGGCACTTGGAGGTATGGTGGACCGTTGGATGACGGCAGCGAATGTGAGCGATGTCATTCATTCTCTTGTGATCGATGGTGTGTTTAACGGAGTGGGAAGTGTCTTGAGTTTCCTTCCTGTTATCGTGACGTTGTTTTTCTTCCTCTCGCTTCTGGAGGACAGTGGATATATGGCACGGGTTGCGTTTGTGATGGACAAACTGCTTCGTAAGATCGGGCTTTCCGGCAGGAGCATCGTTCCGATGCTGGTCGGTTTTGGATGTACCGTACCGGGAGTTATGGCGAGCCGTACACTTCCGTCAGAGCGTGACCGTAAAATGACGATCATGCTGACACCGTTTATGAGCTGTTCTGCGAAGCTTCCGATCTATGCATTTTTTACAGCGGCGTTTTTCCCGGAACATGGAGCGATCGTGATGATCGCACTGTATTTTGGAGGGATCGTGATGGGAATCCTGATGGCACTTCTGATGCGCCGGACACTCTTCAGTGGAGAGGCGGTTCCGTTTGTTATGGAACTTCCGAACTATCGTATGCCGGGAGCAAAGAATGTCGGACATCTTCTCTGGGATAAGGCAAAAGATTTCCTGCAGAGAGCATTTACAGTTATTTTCGTCGCAACGCTTGTGATCTGGTTCCTGCAGACATTCAATGCGCATCTCAGCATTGTGGAGGATTCCAAAGACAGCATTCTTGCCATGGTGGCAAGTGTAGCGGCACCGATCTTCAGACCGATGGGATTTGGCGACTGGAGGATCTCCACAGCACTGATCACAGGATTTATGGCAAAGGAAAGTGTTGTTTCCACACTGTCTGTTCTGTTTGGAAATACAGCGACACTGCTTTCCTGTATTACACCGCTCTCAGCAGCAAGCCTTCTGGTGTTCTGTCTTCTGTATACACCATGTGTGGCAGCGATCGCTTCTATAAAGAGAGAACTTGGTGGCAAATGGGCAGTTGGTGTTGTGATCGGGCAATGCGTGATCGCATGGCTGGCAGCGTTTGTGGTCTATCTTGTGGGAGGATTTTTCTTCTAAAAGACATTAGTTGGTTATCTTTATACATAAGATTTATCTGCGGTGATGACTGACGTTCAGGGCAAGCCCCATTTCACCGAGAAGGAATACAATGGAAGTTCCTCCGTAACTGATGAAGGGGAGGGTGATCCCTGTGTTGGGGATCGTGTTGGTGACAACGGCGATGTTCAGGATGACCTGGATCGCCAGATGTCCCATGATCCCGGCAGAGAGAAGCGCACCGGAAAGGTCTGTACTGTGCATGGAGATCACACAGAGCCGCCACAGGAGCAGACCAAAAACAAGGATCAGGAGAATGGCTCCGGTGAGACCGAGTTCTTCGCAGATAATCGAATAGATCATATCATTCTGGGCTTCGGGTACGAAGCCCAGTTTTTGTATACTGTTACCCAGTCCCCGTCCAAAAAGCCCGCCGCTTCCGATTGCGTAAAGTCCCTGGATCGTCTGGAAGCCTTTTTCATATTTTTCAGGATCCCGCCAGATCGCAAGGCGCTCCAGACGGTAACTTTCTGCAGCAAGAAAAATGGCGATAAATCCAATGCCTGCACCGCCGAGAGCGATGAACTGGAGATAATGAGGTGACGATGCAAAAATCAGAATGACACCAATTCCGAGAATGATGATCGCGGTACTTAAGTTGTTGGAACCGACCAGGCCGACAATGGGAAGCAGGGTAAACATCGTCCGGCACATGAACCAGAATCCGTCCGTTTTTTTGCGGGAGCGGTCGATCTGCCAGGTCAGAAAAAGGACAACAGCGACTTTGGCAAATTCGGATGGCTGGAAAGAAAGAGGACCGAGATTCAGCCAGCGCCTGGAACCGTTGATCTCCTGTCCAAAGAGAAGCACGGCTGTTGAAAGAAGCATGGAAAGAAGATATGCTGCAGGGGCGAGCCGGACAAAAAAGTGATAATCTATACTGGAAACAAAATACATAGCACCCAGCCCGAGCGCAGAGGCAAAGAGCTGTTTTTTGAAGTAATAGGCAGAGTCATGGAAACGGACTCTGCCATTGTATTCGCTGGCACTGAGAAGAATGACAAGACCAAAAACAGTCAGGAGGATCACCAGGGTCAGCATGGTCATATCCATCCGGGAAGAAGCTTTTTGTTTGTCCCTTGGCATGACAGACTCCGAAAAGGCTTTTATCTAAAGATATAAAGAAAACAGGAAAAATATACCTCAGGGATTGTACGAAAGAGAGGCTTTTTATATTCTGCGAGGGGATTGACATGGTATGAGACGCGGTATATCATGTGCAAAAAGGGTAACAACAGTAAGAAAAAATCTGAAAACGAGGGACATTATGCAGGATAAAAAACTGCTCCAGATCGGAGAGGTGGCAAAAATTTTTCATGTCAGCATGGGGACTTTACGCCATTATGAGCAGGAAGGACTTCTGGAACCGGAGTATGTGGATGAAAAAACAGGCTATCGTTATTATGGAGTCCGTCAGCTTGAAGTGCTGAATACGATCCGTTATCTGCGGGTGCTGGATCTGCCGCTTTCGGAGATCGCGGAGTTTCTACATGACAGAGACACACAGGTGATGGAGGAGAAGTTGGTCCGGCAGAAAGAGATCATCGAGAAAAAAAGACAGGAGTTGGATATCATTGCAGGGAAGATCGACCACCGCCTGGAACAGCTTCGGGATGCGGTGAGTTCAGAACTGGATCAGATAAAAATGGTCTGTACACCGAAATGCAGGATCGCATGGATGAAAGATTCCCTGAAGCCGGAATCGTATCTTGATCTGGAAACTGCCATCCGCCGTCTGCAGAAAGGGCAGAAGGAGCCGCTGGCATTCTTGGGCAAAGTTGGCGTGGGGATTTCAGAAGAAAAATTAAAGAAGGACGATTTTCAAAGTTATGACCTTGTTTTTCTGAGACTTGATGAGGAAGATATTTACGAAGGAAAAACGGAGATTTTTCCAGAACAGAAATGCGTATCGATCCGTTTCTGCGGAGGGCACAATGCGGCACCGCAGTATTACAGGAGACTTCTGAAGTACATACGGGAACGGGGCCTTAAGATCGCCGGATTTTCCAGGGAGATCACGCTGATCGATTATGGAATGACGAATGATACGGACAAGTTTGTGACGGAGATCAGGATTCCTGTTGTGTGAGAGAGGAATACAGATAAAAATACAGAATTTGGGGAGACAGTGAAATGCTGGATATTGAGAAATTAGAGGAACAGTTATTTGAAATGCAGGATTTGAAGTACAGGGATTTCCACAGTAAACTTCTGCCGGGGACTGATAAGGAAACCCTGATAGGGATCCGTACACCGATGCTGCGTAAATTTGCCAAAGAATTTGCAAAGACACCGGAGGCAGAAGAATTTCTGCAGGTCCTTCCACACCGATATTATGAAGAAAATAACATGCATATGATGATCGTGACAGGGATCAAAGATTACGAAACCTGTCTTGCCGAAGTGAAGAAGTTTCTTCCATATATAAATAACTGGGCGACCTGTGACCTGCCAGCACCGAAATGTTTTGCGAAGCACAGAGAAGAACTTCTGCCGGAGATCAGAAGTTGGATCGCTTCCGGTGAAACTTATACGATCCGTTATGGGATCGGTCTGCTGATGAGTTTTTATCTGGACGAGGCTTTTGAACCGGAATACCTGGAACTTGCAGCAGGAGTCCGTTCGGAAGAATATTATGTAAACATGATGATCGCCTGGTATCTTGCCACAGCTCTGGCAAAACAATGGGAAGCGACCATTCCCTATCTGGAAGAACGGCGTCTCCCGGAATGGGTACACAGGAAGACAATCCAGAAAGCCGTCGAAAGCTACCGGATAACACCGGAACAGAAGGTATATCTGAAGAGCCTGAGATGAATCATGTGAATTGAGTGAAAACTTCTTGACTTCAAGTGTACTTGAAGTGATAATCTTCTATAAAAGCAATAAAATATATGCGCATATTGGGAGGTAAAAATCATGTACACTGCATCAAAAGACAGATATACAACTATGGAATACAGTCACTGCGGGAACAGTGGGCTGATGCTGCCGAAGGTGTCACTGGGGTTGTGGCATAATTTTGGGGATACTGCGAATTTCGAAAATATGAAGCAGCTTTGTTTTACAGCATTTGATAATGGGATCACACAGTTTGATCTGGCGAATAATTATGGACCGGAGCCGGGAAGTGCGGAGAAGAATTTTGGCAAGATCCTTAAGGAAGACCTGGGAATTTACCGTGATGAGCTGATCATTACGACAAAAGCCGGTTATGAAATGTGGGATGGTCCTTACGGAAACTGGGGGAGCCGCAAGTATCTTCTTGCGAGCCTGGACCAGAGCCTGAAACGTATGGGACTGGAATATGTGGATATTTTTTATCATCACAGAATGGATCCGGATACCCCGCTGGAGGAAACAATGGGAGCACTGGCAAGTGCTGTTCAGAGCGGTAAGGCACTTTATGTCGGACTTTCCAACTACGATGGCAAAACACTCAGTGAGGCGGCTGCCATCCTCAAAGACCTGCGCTGCCCGTTTGTGATCAACCAGAACCGTTATTCTATCTTTGACAGAACGGTAGAAAAGAACGGACTTAAGAAAACAACCGGCATCCTCAAGAAAGGACTCATCACATTCAGCCCGCTTGCGCAGGGACAGCTCACTGACCGTTATCTGAATGGCATTCCGGAAGACAGCCGTATCCGTACAGACGGAAGATTCCTTAAGGAAAGCGCTCTTGACGAACACAGACTTGATCAGATCCGTAAGTTGAACGATCTGGCAGCACAGCGTGGCGAGAAACTTGCAGACATGGCTCTTGGATGGCTCCTTCAGCAGAAGGAAGTGACCAGTGTACTGATCGGTGCATCCAAACCGCAGCAGATCCTTGACAATGTAAAAGCGATCAGCTGTGCACCATTTACGAAAGAAGAACTGAAGCTGATCGATGAGATCTCACTGAATTAAAAGAATAAGGAATGTTTACAAGAATCCCCCGCATACACTATAAAAACAGTGCCTTCGGGGGATTTTCCTTTGAAAGATTATATTGAAGAGCGGGCAGTGGAAGTAGCATGTTACATAATTGAGACCAGGGCAACGGTGCGGCAGGCGGCGAAAAAATTTGGGATAAGCAAGAGTACGGTGCACAAAGACTGTGCAGAACGTCTCAGAATGATCAATCCATCCCTGGCAATGGAAGTGAGGAAGGTCCTCGATGTAAACAAGCAGGAGCGTCATATCCGTGGGGGACTTGCTACGAAGGAAAAGTATCTGCATATGGTGAGATAATGTTGCGTATATAGAAATATTTGTACTAAATATAAGCGTGGTTTATATTTTTATACTATAATGCACCATAAAATAACAAAAGTGCAAAAAAGCATTGGCAGGAAGGTACACTTATGATGTTTCATGAAGAACTGAGAAAGAGCCTGGACGAAATGAACTGTACACAGAAAGAACTTGCTGAGGCGGGAAATCTGCCGGCCAGTACGGTAAATCGCTATGTTTCAGGAAAAAGAGTTCCGGAGCAGAGAAGTGAACAGTTAGAAAAAATACTCGATGGGTTGCAGATTTTAAGTAACAGAAAAAAATATACTGGATTTTCCAGAGAAAACTTTTATAAGATACTTGAGAAGCAGCTGGAAATAACTTCATTTGACTATGAGAGATTTCGCAAAAATCTGAATATGCTGATCGATACGCTTGAGATCAAAGTCAGCAAGATGACAAAGGAGCTGTATTACGAACCTTCCTATATTCAGAGAATCAAGAGCGGACAGAGGCGACCGGCAGATCCGGAGGATTTTGCAGGAAAGGTCGCGGCATATATTCTGGAACATCATATTGCGGACCGTACAGGGATCCGGCAGTTACTGGGAGTTGAGAAGGATAAGATCAGAAACGATGAAGAAGCTGTAAAAGCACTGGAGGAATGGCTGTGCACCGGAGAAGATCCACTGGTTGATCCGACAGATATATTTTTACGAAAAATAGATGAGTTTGATCTGAATGAATGCCTGCATAAGATTGATAAATCGGGAGAGTCCTATGTGACCCTCCCTTTTACGACACGAAAAATATATTATGGAAAAGAAGGAATGATGAAGGCAGAAATGAATTTTATCAGGCTGACGCTGGCTTCGGAATCTATGGAGCCGTCAATTCATTACAGCGATATGCCTGTTGAAAATATCTTCGGAAATCGGGAATTTTGTAATCGATGGATCGAGGGGCTTATGCTTCTGCAGAAAAAAGGTTTGAAACTGGTAGTTATCCATAATATGAGCAGATCGCTCCATGAACTTCTTCTTGGGATGGAAAAATGGATTCCGGTTTATATGGCGGGACAGATGGAGTCTTATTGTCTTTATCAGAGCCGGAGAAATAATTTTTGTAACGGGATCAGAGTTTCAGGTGCAGTTGCGCTGCGCGAAGGTGCGGTCAGGGGCTTCGATGAAGACAGCAAATACTATGTGACAGAAAAGAAAGAGGAAGTGGCTTATTACAATAAACAGATCCGAAATCTGATCTCAAGGGCAAATGTCCTGATGAAAGTGTACAGAGAAGAAAATAAACAGGAATTTTCCAGGTTTCTGCTGGAAGATCAGAAGGAGCAGGGAAAACGGAGAAATATCCTTCCGTCACTGCCCTTATACACAATGTCAGAAGCGACTTTAGATGAGATCATTTCCGAAAACTATTTTTCTTCTGAATTTATAAGAGAGCTGAAGTATTATTATCTGAACCAGAAAACAAGGGTGGAAGATATTTTGAAACACAGTGAAATGGAAAATGAAGTTGCCGTGCAGGAGGAGACGAATATTCAATTCTGTTTTATCCCGCTGGCAGGTATCTTTGGCGGTCAGGAATTATGGTATTCTGCAGATTTATACAAAAAACATCTTGAAGAAACGAGAAATTTTGCTGCCAGCCATACAAATTATATTCTGATCGAAAATTCTGCACCAAAATTCAGAAATCTTCAGGTATCCATTATGGATGAAAATTGGATTATGCTTTCCAAAACAAAAAATCCAACGATCCACTTTGTGATCCAGGAACCAAAACTCTGTAAAACTGTGTGGAAAATGATAGAGAAACGAAAGGCAAAAGAGAGTAGAGAATAAGACAAAAGCAGCTGGATCACAGCTGCTTTAATACGTTAAGTAAACGTGTATTATCTTCTGGCATCATGATGCAGAAGCGGATGAATTCTCCGTCAAGGCACTGGAAAGAAGCACAGTCACGGATCATGAGCCCTTCTTTGATGCAGGCTTCGAAGGCATCGGAAGAAGTAAGTCCCGGTTTCTGGATCTTGAGCAGGATAAAGTTTGCATACGCAGGATAAACTTTGTATGTTGGGAGTTCTTTCAGTTCTTTGTAAAGTTTGTCCCTTTCAGAAAGAATCAGATTTCTGGTCTTCTGGATATACTCCTGATCTTTGAACATTAATTCTCCGGCATAGGCACCAAGACTGTTGAGGGACCATGGTGTCTGTTTCTCTCTCATTTTGGCGAGAAAATCCATATTTCCGGTGACACCGTAGCCAAGACGCATTCCCGGTGCGGCATAGAATTTGGAAACGCCACGCAGAACCACGAGATTCGTAAATTCCTGTGTAAGCGGAACTGCGGTGATCTCATTGATATCCGGTGCAAATTCTACATAAGTTTCATCGATCATCACGAAAATATTATGCTTAGCACAGAAAGCGATCAGTTTACGGAGTTCATTCTGGGTAATCGCAGAGGAAGTCGGGTTGTTAGGATTACAGAGAATAAGGAAATCGTAACCATTTTCGAGCGTCTTGCAGAGATCATCAATATCCAGGCAAAAATCCCGTTCTTCCTGAAGATGATAATATTCCTGTGTGCTTCCGGAGAAAGAAAGTTCACGGGAGTATTCGGAATAAGTTGGTCCCAGGATCAGGGTATGCTTCGGAGCTCTTTCCTGGATCAACAGAGAGATCAGCTCGCTGGATCCATTTCCCGGGAGGATAAAGTCAGCCGGAATATTGCAGTATTCAGAAATTGTATTTCGAAGAGAAGTATAATTTCGATCCGGATAGGAAGAAAAAAGGTCAATATTTGAAGCCAGTGCATCCCTGACTTTGGATGAGAGTCCAAGCGGATTGACATTGGCACCGAATTTTACGATATCTTCTTTATTTAAATGATAGTACTCACATATTTTTTCTATGTCACTTCCATGAAAAACTATCTTTGTAGTCATAGCTGTACACTTCCTCGTATTTTTTTAGTCTTTTACTATCATAAAGCATTCCGGATCTATCTGCAAGTAGATAAACTTGCTTTTCAGGCGTATTTTGCATATAATAGTAGTCAGTTTTGTAGATAAACAGTTGGGGGGAAGAGAAATGCGATTACAAAAAGTACAGGATGCATTGGAAAAAAAGAATATCAAATATGAATACACAGAAGAAGACGGATGCGGAAGCCTTGATTTTATGTTCCGCGGCCTGAAATTCCATGTGTGGGAATATCATGATGGAGTCTGGGGAGCAGAGACCAATATTTATGAGGCTGGAAGAAGCCAGGATATTGAAGGAGATTATGAAGCGGAGATTTCAGCGGAGATCCTTTCCTGGCCGGATATGATCAGCAATTAACAGACAGGAGTCGGAAAACTATGAAACTAATAAATATCGCAGATGAGGGAGCGGGATACAAAGCACAGCTTTATGAATTGTATGACAATGCATTTCCGGAGCAGGAAAAAAAGCCGCTGCATGTAATGGAGCAGCTTGTCAATGACGGCAAAATGGAAATGCTTGCGATGGTGGATGAAGATGAGTTTGTAGGACTTGCCATCAATATGATCAGCGGGGATCGTGTGCTTCTGGATTACTATGCGATAGCACCGGAGAAGCGGAGCTGTGGCTATGGAAGTAAGGGGCTGGAAGTCCTTCTTGCGCATTTTGAGAACCAGAAATATATCTTTGAGATCGAGACACAGGATGAGAAAGCGGAAAATGCAGAGGATCGTAGACGGAGAAAAGCTTTTTACCTGAGAAATGGTCTGAAAGAGACCGGGCTGTCTGCGAATGTATATCATACAGATTTTGAAATCCTCACACCGGATGGGGAACTGTCTTTTCAGGAGTATGTGGATTTTCTGAGAGAAGTTCTGGATGAAGAGTATGTGCAGATGCTGCGTCCTACTCTGATTTCTGAGAGATAAAATAAACAAGGAACAAGGGGAGAGTTATGGGAGAACACATTGTTTTAGTCTATCTGGTTGTATGCTTTTTTGTATTTCTGGCAGGTTTTGTGGATTCGATCGCAGGCGGAGGCGGGCTGATTTCACTTCCGGCCTATATGATCGTAGGTCTGCCGGCGCATACAGCGATCGCAACAAATAAGATCAGCAGCAGTATGGGAACAGCAGTATCATCTTTTTATTATCTGCGTCAGGGATTTATGAAATGGAAGATCTGTGCACCATCCATTGTAGCGGCCTTTATAGGATCTGCACTTGGGGCAAGGATCACACTGATGATTGATGAGAAAGTACTGAAGATCGCCATGCTGATCGTGCTGCCGATCATTCTTTTTTATGTGCTTCGAAGCAAAGCACTACAGGAAAATCCAGATTACGAAGTGGTAGATAAAGTAACTCCGAATCTGATCATGAAATGTATCGTTATCGCATTTGCAGTTGGAATTTATGACGGAATCTATGGACCGGGAACAGGCACATTCCTGATGCTGCTTTTTACAGCTTTTTGTCATCTTTCTCTGCATGATGCGGCAGGGACAACAAAAGCGATCAACCTGACTACAAACATTTCGGCACTTGCAGTATTTCTGTTCAACGGGGCTGCGTATATTCCGCTGGGACTTGCAGCAGGGTGCTGTAATATGATAGGAAATTATCTGGGAAGCCATTGCTTTACAAGTAATGGAAGCAAGATCGTTAAGCCGATCATCGTGGTTGTGATCGTGATCTTTTTCATAAAAGTATTAACAGAATTGATAGGATAAGAAGAAAGACCGGGGCGTTAATAGCCCTGGTCTTTTATAAATTCATAAGTTCGTCTGCGATTGTTGTGGTCGTGATAAGCGAGATATTTCTTTCGCATTTCTGCGTATGCAGTCTTTTCTTTAAAACCATTTTCATAGTATTCGTGAATCTTCGGAAGCAGTTCCTCTCTGGTAAGGCAGCGTTCGCCGAAGAGATCTTTTTCCATGTCGATATAGCTTCCATTTGTTTCATTGTATTTGTCCAGATCAAACTGATAAAAAAGTATCGGTTTGCCAAGATAATAAACATCCCACGATACACTGGAATAATCGGTGATCAGCATGGAACATTTCATAATAAGTTGGTTCAGCGGAACACTGCCAAATGGGATCAGCCTTATCAGCGGATCATCTGCATGAAAAGCAGAGATGTACTCCCGGAGTTTCGGATGGATATAAAAGATCAGTTCGGTATGCGTCTGATGCAGAAATTCCCGGAGTTTCGGATCATTCAGAAGGGCAGCATATTCTCTGTAATAACTGCTCTGCCGGAAGGTTTCATCACTCTGGTCTTCCAGCCAGCTTCGCCATGTTGGCATAACAAGGATGGAAGGATGCGAAAGATCTGATCTGTCTTTCAGAACATCCCAGCGGCTGAGACCGGTCACAGGGATCTGTTCTGGTCTGTATCCGAAGTCCTGCTCGATGATCGCTTTTTCCATTTCGGAAGAAGCTGTGAAATAAGTCATGGAACTTGTGCCGCTGGCTCCAAAAAGATTCTCTACCCGCTTCAATGCCAGAACACCGTGCTGGAGAAAATAAATATCATGTTTGTTGATCTCCCGGGAGATAAGGTTTGGCATCGGTTTCCACGCAAAGGCATGAAGCCGGCTGTCAGAAGCAATATACAGCCGGGCTGTCATGAGGTACAGAAGATGGCAGAAACTCAGGAATGGAATGACATTGGAACGATACTTCCGTGTGGCCTTCCATTGTGGGGAAGATTTGTCCAATATAAAGAAAATGTTTTTCTTTTCTTCTGCTGGAAGATGTTTCATACAATACTGGAAAAAATAAAAACCATTGTCCTGAGCAGAAATACAGTATTTTTCATAGATCAGCCAGATATGCCGTTTCTTAAAGAGTGGGTTCATCAGTTTGCCAAGACCAAAAGCGGCGAGTTCTTTAAAATGAAAAAGAGGACTGTCGTATGACCGCAGTGGACGGCTCCGCAGGATAAAACGATGCCCGGTACTCCCCATCGGGAAAAACAGACATGTGTCTTTTTTTACAGAGTAGCTGCCGAGAATAAGCTGCATGCGAAGACGGCTGCCAATAACAGGCATCCAGGAGTCTGGACAGTCGTCTGAATACAGCCGCAGGTTCCAGTCGTTTTCACCAGGTTCCAGAACAGAGACATCGATCTGAAAGATCAGGTTCTGTGGATTTCTGGAAACACAGCGGAGCTGATGCCGGAAATTTTGTGAAGAATTCTGATAAAAAAGTTCTGCCTGAATCTTCATATCCGGTCTGGGGAGCTGTATTGTGAGATAAAGCTGTGATCTTTTTATTTTTATATGGGTTACATGTAATGAATGTTCCATGAAAAACTTCCTGTCCTTGTGATGTTTTTATTATAGTTACAGAAATTATACAGAACGGAGGAAAGATTTGCAATGGGTTTTGTCCGGTGGAATTGTGATATTCCTTTGATTGACAATCGATAAGAACCTGAGATAGAATGAAACAATACACAGTGATAACAAAAATTTATGAGGAAACGTAAATGGAGAGAAAATTTAAATTTACCAAAGCAGATACGGCTGCGGTGAAAGGAATTGCGATTATATTTTTGATTCTTTATCATGGCTTTTCAATAAAAAGCCGGCTGTATGGGTATCCGGTAAGCTTCTGGCCGCTGTCGGAGGCAAAGGCAATGGCAGTCTGCCGTGTGATGGTTCAGTGCGTTGGAATTTTTGCATTCCTGTCAGTGTATGGTCTTACTCTGTCGATGAAAGCCCAGTATCATGAATATGAGTTTACAGGACATGAGGCAACATTGTTTGTTCTGAAACGGTATGTGAAACTTGTGCTTTCTTTTACCCTGCCATTTCTGTTCTGCATGGGGGTAACTTACCTGACACATACATCCCGCTACAGTGATGGATTTCCGATTAATCTGATCAATGCCGGAATGGATTTCCTCGGGTTGGGACATCTCTTTGGGACGCAGATGCAGATCAATACCTGGTGGTATTTGAGCCTTGAGATTCTGCTGATCTTTTTTATGCCTTTTCTGGTCAGATTTTATAAGCGGTACGGGTGGCTGATGGTCTTCATGTTCCTGCTCATCGGAAGCTTTATGCTGGAAAAGCATGTGCATCTTACAAAGTATTTACTTGTAGCTCCGCTGGCAGTCTGCTTTGCAGATCAGAATGTTTTGGAAAGGCTCAGAGAATTTCATATTGTAAAAAACGCAGTATTAAATAAACTGCTGAAATTTATTTTGAGCACAGGTGCATTGTATGTCCTCTGCAAAATGTTTAATACGCAGTGGGGAATTGATCATTTTGAATTTGCACTCAACGGTGTGATTCCGGTGCTGATCGTTTACTGGTCTTATGAGTTTGTGATCGGAATTCCGGGGATTCGCCAGATTCTGCAGTTTATAGGAAAACATTCTGCAAATATTTTTTATATCCATACATTTATAAGAGCAGTATGGCTGAGAGATCCTACCTATTCTCTTGGACATGCGGCAGTGATATGGCTGTTTATTCTGGTTGTGAGTCTCGCACTTTCTATTTTGCTTGGCGTTGTGCAGAAAATCATACGATTTGATAAATTTTCTGCATGGATCAGTAACAGCATCATAAGCTGGGCAGATCGTACTTTATAAAACAGATAAAAAACGCAGTACCGAATCTGAAATAAATCAGGTTCCGGTTACTGCGTTTGCTATTTTAATGGAATCTTTTTTTGATTTCCTCGCAGATATGTCTGCTGTGTTCGTGATCCTTAAACTGGAGATATTCTCCGCGCATTTTTTCGTATTCCGGTTTTAAGTGGAAGTCATTTTGTACGGTTTCTTCCAGATAGTCAAGAAGCTGTTCCTGAGTTGCTGCCCTGTCGCCAAAAAGTTCTGTTTCCATATCAATATAACTTCCATGTGCTTCGTTGTATTTCTCAATATCAAACTGATAAAACAGACTTGGTTTATCCTGATAAAGAATATCCCAACATACACTGGAATAATCCGTGATAAGCATACGGCAGCGCATCAGCATTTCATTTACGGCAACTTCACCAAAAGAGATCAGATGGATCCGTTTACTGATTGATTTGAAGGTATCTGCATATTCCTGAAATTTTGCATGCAGATAGAAGTTGACTTCAAGATCATATTTTTCCAGAATCTGATTCAGACGTTCAGAATTCAGGAGCCCCATATAATGGCGGAAATAATCACTTTCTTCGAAATCTTTATCCGGTACGGAATCCAGCCAGTTTCTCCAGGTTGGCATGATCAGAATTTCACGTTTGCCCTGGGATTTATCTTTGAGTACATCCCATCGTGGAAGTCCGGTGTTGATGACTTCGTCAGGTTCATATTCAAAATTCTCAACAATTGTCTGTTTTTCCTTGTTGGTGGATACGACGAAGAGATCGCAGCCACCCTTTTTGCCTTTGCCGTAGAAGTTATCAACACGTTTCAGAGCGATAACTCCATGCTGGAGGAAGACAAAAGGAATTTTTTTGATATAACGGTTAAAAATACTGTGGCGGGACTGCATGGCATAGGTATGGTATCTGGAATCGGAGCTGACGATAAGATCTGCCGCGAGCAGATAAACCATGTGCCGGATGGACATAAAATCCAGAATCCGATTCTTATAAGGTTCCACTTTGGAACGGTCCGGAGAATCCTTATCTATGATATAGTAGATTTTTTTATTAAGGAAAGCTTCCTCGTCCTGTTCCATGCAGTGTTTGAAAAAGTAATAACCATTGTCCTGTGCCATGGAAGAAAATTTCTCGCATACCAGGCAGATGTGCTTCCGTTTCCAGTAAGGTCTGGCGACACGATAAAGGAAAACGGAGAGGAATTCCTTGAAGATGATATCCATGCCGTCATATTTTTCTCTCTGACGGTTTACAAATGCGAGAGTCTGTTTACTTGTATAATATGGATAAAAGTAAAAATTTTCGTCTGTCTTGTAGGCAACATTGGAAAGGAATTTTTGCTGCATTCGCTGCAGAGCGGTCATAAAAATCGGAATTCTGGAAACATCTCCGGTATCTGCATTTCGAACCAGAACAAAAATATCCCAGTACAGGCTCTTCCATTCAATAGAGCGAAGGTTCAGGGAAACGGTTATTCGCTGAAGATTTCCGTTGGATTTTATGCTTTTGGTGGTGAAATCATAAGTTACGGCATCTTCGGCAAGCTTGCTTCGGAAAAAAAGTCCGGTTTTTATATATTTGTGCCTGCTTTTTTCAAGGTCGAAAGATATCCGGAGAACTCCATGGCTCATCTTAAGACTGTGGTAGGCACAGGTCAGAAGATTTTCCATAAAATATGTCCGGCTGCATAAATCTATAATAAGAAGATTATCTAATCTGGCAGTAAATATACCGATATATTCTGCAGGCTCAGAAGAAGTATCTTCCGGGAAATAAATATCTTTGGCAAAAATGTGATATTTCTTATTAAAATTATTATCCGGACGGAGAGCATATAAGGTATGGCTGTTATCAGAAGCCACACAGCTTAAAGTGAGAATAAACTCCGAATGTCGTTTGAACTGGAAATATTCCTGAAAAGGCAGCAGGTCCAACTGGAATGTACAGAGATCAATCTGCGTAAAAGGAATGGAAATATCTTCTTTTGTCTTAGGATTCCGTGCAAGGAAACGATAAGAAGAAAAAGCTCCGGCAGAAAAGTCTGCGAATTTCAAAGTCACTTTCGTAGAGGAAAGAGCTGAAATATAAACAGAGAGGTTTCCGTTGATCCAGGAAAAGGATGAATCAGATGTATGTGATTTGATTTTCATAATTCCTCCAATATAATCTGTGGTTAAAGTTTTATAAGTAACATAATTATAACATAATATTAATAAAATTTAAACATTTTTCGACGGACAAAATATTTTGCTATTTTGCTAAAAAAATACTTGACATATAAAAAAGAATATGCTATTCTATCACAGAACGCTGCCGAAGACAGTAGGTGCCGTAAGGCATAAGGATCACAACGCCTACCGAGGACTTAGTATTCTATATGAGATTACATGAGACCTTACTGTCGTTATGCAGTAAGGCTTTTTTTATGACGCGGCGGTATAAATCTATAAGGAGGTGTACCATTTATGGCAAAAGTAGAACTGAAACAACCAATCGTAGAAGAAATCGCAAACAGCATTAAAGACGCACAGGCAGTAGTACTTGTTAACTACAGTGGTCTTACAGTTGAACAGGATACAATTCTGCGTAAAGAGTTAAGAGAAGCTGGTGTTCAGTACAAAGTTTACAAAAACACAATGATGAAACGTGCATTCGCAGGTACTGATTGTGAAGAACTTAGCCAGCATCTGGAAGGAACTAATGCTATTGCAATTTCTGCAACAGATGCTACAGCACCGGCAAGAATCCTTGCTAAATACGCAAAGCAGTTCCCAGCTCTTGAGCTGATCGCTGGTGTAGTTGAAGGAAACTACAACGATCAGGCTGGAATCCAGGCTCTGTCCCAGGTTCCGTCCAGAGAAGAACTTCTTGGAAAACTTCTTGGAAGCATCCAGTCTCCTATCACAAACTTCGCTCGTGTGCTTAATCAGATCGCTGAGGCACAGGGTGGCGCTGATACAGAGGCAGCAGCAGAATAATCCTAAAATAATAATAAAATATAATAAATGGAGGAAATTAAAATGGCAAAATTAACAACAGAAGAATTTATTGCAGCAATCAAAGAATTATCTGTATTAGAATTAAATGATCTCGTAAAAGCTTGCGAAGAAGAGTTCGGTGTATCCGCAGCAGCAGGTGTTGTAGTTGCAGCAGCTGGAGCAGGCGCTGAAGCAGCAGAAGAGAAAGATGAGTTCGACGTAGAACTTACAGAAGTTGGACCGAACAAAGTTAAAGTTATCAAAGTTGTTCGTGAAGTTACCGGTCTTGGACTGAAAGAAGCTAAAGCAGTAGTTGACGGTGCTCCGAAGGTTGTTAAAGAAGGCGCATCCAAAGCTGAAGCTGAAGACATCAAAACAAAACTTGAAGCAGAAGGCGCTAAGATCACTCTTAAATAATTCTGTTAAAGAAATAAGTGATGCGGGGACACCTGATGGTGTCCCTAAATTTTTGTGTAAAAAATTAAAAAAGTTGTTGACAGCTTGATTTTGCTATGCTATAGTGAAGAATGCTATATTATGGCAAGATATGCCTGTTTATCTCAAACCGTAAACAGGGTCGTGTTGTAAAATAAATAAAAAAAACAGGGGTGAAACGTCAATGGAAAAAAACAGAATTCGTTCTGTAAAAACTGGAAAAAGCATGCGCATGAGCTACCAGAGACAAAAAGAAGTTCTGGAAATGCCGAATTTGATTGAAGTCCAGAAAGATTCCTATAAGTGGTTTCTCGATGAGGGCCTCAAAGAAGTGTTTGATGATATTTCTCCGATCGCGGATTATGGCGGAAAGTTCAGCCTGGAATTCATCGATTTCACGTATGACGCAAAAGATGCAAAATATAACATTGAGCAGTGCAAAGAACGTGATGTAACTTACGCGGCACCTTTGAAGGTTCGCGTGCGACTGATAAATAAAGAAACAGAGGAAATCAACGAACACGAGATCTTTATGGGAGATCTTCCGTTAATGACAGAAACAGGTACTTTTGTTATTAATGGTGCAGAGCGTGTTATTGTCAGCCAGCTGGTGCGTTCCCCTGGTATTTATTATGCAATTGCACATGATAAAATTGGTAAGAGATTATTTTCCAGCACCGTCATCCCGAACAGAGGAGCATGGCTGGAATACGAAACTGATTCCAACGATATCTTCTATGTACGTGTGGACAGAACCCGTAAGGTTCCGATCACTGTGCTGATTCGTGCCCTTGGTGTCGGCACCAATGCAGAAATTGTTGACTTATTTGGTGAAGAGCCGAAGATCCTCGCAAGTTTTGGCAAGGATACTTCTACAAACTACCAGGAAGGTCTTCTGGAACTTTACAAGAAGATCCGTCCAGGTGAGCCGCTGGCAGTAGAGAGCGCAGAGAGCCTTATCATGGCAATGTTCTTCGACCCGAGAAGATATGATCTTGCCAAGGTCGGACGTTATAAATTTAATAAGAAACTTCATTTCAATAAACGTATCGCAGGCCACAAGCTGGCAGAAGCTGTTGTAGATCCATCTACAGGAGAGATTCTGGCAGAGGAAGGTACTAACGTTACAATTGAACTTGCAGATCAGATCCAGAACGCTGCTGTTCCATATGTATGGATCCAGGGCGAGGAGCGCAAGATCAAAGTCCTTTCCAATATGATGGTAGATCTTACATCATATGTAGATCTTGACTGCAATCCAAAGGAACTGGGTGTTACAGAATTAGTATATTACCCTGTCCTTGAGAAAATTCTGGAAGAAAATGATAACCTTGAGGATATCAAGGCTGCAATCGTCAGAGATATCCATGATCTTATTCCGAAGCATATCACAAAAGAAGACATTTTTGCTTCTATCAACTACAATATGCATCTGGAATATGGCATTGGTAATGACGATGATATCGACCATCTGGGTAACCGTCGTATCCGTTCTGTTGGAGAACTTCTTCAGAACCAGTACCGCATTGGTCTCTCCAGACTGGAAAGAGTTGTACGTGAGCGTATGACAACTCAGGACACAGAGAGCGTTTCTCCGCAGTCCCTGATCAATATCAAACCTGTAACAGCAGCAGTTAAGGAGTTCTTTGGTTCTTCACAGCTGTCACAGTTCATGGATCAGAACAACCCTCTTGGTGAGCTGACTCATAAGAGACGTCTTTCCGCACTGGGACCTGGCGGTCTGTCACGAGACAGAGCCGGATTCGAGGTTCGAGATGTCCACTACTCTCACTATGGACGTATGTGCCCGATCGAGACTCCTGAGGGTCCTAACATCGGTCTGATCAACTCTCTTGCATCCTATGCAAAAATCAATGAGTATGGTTTCATTGAGGCACCATACCGCAGAATTGACAAGTCTGATCCGGCTAACCCAGTCGTAACAGATGAAGTTGTTTATATGACAGCAGATGAGGAAGATAATTACCATGTAGCACAGGCGAATGAACCTCTCGATGAAGAAGGTCATTTCATGCACAAGAACGTATCCGGTCGTTTCCGTGAAGAGACACAGGAATACGAGAAACACATGTTTGACTACATGGACGTATCTCCTAAGATGGTATTCTCCGTCGCTACTGCACTGATCCCGTTCCTGCAGAACGACGATGCTAACCGTGCGCTGATGGGATCAAACATGCAGCGTCAGGCCGTTCCGCTTCTTACAACAGAAGCTCCTGTTGTTGGAACTGGTATGGAGACCAAGACTGCTGTTGACTCTGGTGTTTGTGTTGTAGCCAAGAAGTCCGGTACTGTTCTTCGTTCTACTTCTACAGATATCAGCATCAAGAATGATGATGGAACAAAAGATGATTATCATCTTACCAAATTCCTTCGTAGTAACCAGAGTAACTGTTATAACCAGAAACCGATCGTGTTCCAGGGCGAGCATGTAGAGGCTGGACAGGTTATCGCTGATGGTCCGTCTACTGCAAACGGCGAGCTGGCTCTTGGTAAGAACCCGCTGATCGGATTCATGACCTGGGAAGGTTACAACTACGAGGATGCCGTTCTGTTAAGCGAAAGACTTGTACAGAACGATGTATATACTTCTATTCATATGGAGGAATATGAAGCAGAAGCCCGTGATACCAAACTTGGACCGGAAGAGATCACAAGAGATGTTCCGGGTGTTGGCGATGATGCACTCAAGGATCTGGATGAGCGTGGTATCATCCGTATCGGTGCAGAGGTTCGTGCCGGTGATATCCTCGTTGGTAAAGTTACTCCTAAGGGAGAGACAGAACTGACAGCAGAAGAGCGTCTTCTTCGTGCAATCTTTGGTGAGAAAGCAAGAGAAGTTCGTGATACTTCCCTTAAGGTTCCTCACGGAGAATATGGTATTGTTGTAGATGCCAAAGTATTTACAAGAGAGAACGGCGATGAGCTGTCTCCTGGAGTAAATCAGTCTGTTCGTATTTATATCGCTCAGAAACGTAAGATTTCTGTTGGCGATAAGATGGCTGGTCGTCATGGTAACAAGGGTGTCGTTTCCCGTGTACTTCCAGTTGAAGATATGCCATTCCTTCCAAATGGCCGTCCGCTTGACATCGTGCTGAACCCTCTGGGTGTACCTTCCCGTATGAATATCGGACAGGTCCTGGAGATCCACTTAAGTCTTGCAGCCAAGGCACTTGGATTCAATGTTTCCACACCTGTATTCGATGGTGCGAGCGAGGTTGATATCCAGGATACACTGGAACTGGCAAATGATTATGTAAATATTGAAGATTTTGAAGAATTCCGTGCAAAATATCAGGATGTACTTGCTCCTGACGTTATGGAATATCTTGATGAGCACAAAGACCACAGAGAACTGTGGAAAGGTGTTCCGATTTCCAGAGATGGTAAAGTTCAGCTTCGTGACGGACGTACCGGTGAGTACTTCGATGGACGTGTAACTATCGGTCACATGCATTACCTGAAACTGCATCATCTGGTAGATGATAAGATCCATGCACGTTCAACTGGTCCATACTCCCTCGTAACACAGCAGCCTCTGGGTGGTAAAGCTCAGTTCGGTGGACAGCGTTTCGGAGAGATGGAGGTTTGGGCTCTGGAGGCATATGGTGCTTCCTACACACTGCAGGAGATCCTGACAGTGAAGTCCGACGATGTTGTAGGACGTGTTAAGACCTATGAAGCGATCATCAAGGGTGACAATATCCCTGAGCCGGGTATTCCGGAATCCTTCAAGGTACTTCTCAAAGAACTTCAGTCTCTGGGTCTTGATGTCAAAGTACTCAAAGATGACAATACAGAAGTACACCTTCTGGAAACAGTAGATTATGGTGATACAGATCTTCGTTCCGTAATCGAAGGTGACAGCAGACATCACAGAGAAGAAGAGTCCTTCGGCAAACATGGTTATACCAAACAGGAATTTGAAGGCGAAGAACTCGTAGATGTAGAAGAAGAGGATGAGGGCGAAGAGGATTTCCTGGACTTCGACGATTCCTATGATGATGATGACGACAAGTAAGAAAGGGGAAAGAATACATGGCAGAATCAACAACTACCAATGAAACATATCAGCCAATGACTTTCGATGCCATCAAGATTGGACTGGCGTCCCCTGAGAAGATCAGAGAATGGTCCAGAGGTGAGGTAACAAAACCGGAGACCATCAACTATCGTACTCTGAAACCAGAGAAGGACGGTCTTTTCTGTGAAAGAATTTTCGGACCAAGCAAGGACTGGGAGTGCCACTGCGGTAAATACAAAAAAATCCGCTATAAAGGTGTTGTCTGCGACCGATGCGGCGTAGAAGTAACCAAATCTTCTGTACGAAGAGAGCGTATGGGACATATCGAGCTTGCAGCTCCGGTATCCCATATTTGGTACTTCAAGGGAATCCCATCCCGTATGGGACTTATCCTTGACCTGTCTCCGAGAACATTGGAAAAAGTTTTATACTTTGCAAACTATATTGTACTGGATCCGGCTGACTCCGGACTTCAGTACAAACAGGTTCTCACTGAGAAAGAATATCAGGATGCCCGTGAAGCATACGGATACAATTTCCGTGTTGGAATGGGTGCAGAATCTATTATGGAACTTCTCAAAGCGATCGATCTTGAGAAAGATGCTGAGGAACTCAAGACAGAACTGGTAGATGCAACTGGACAGAAACGTGCCAGAATCATCAAGAGACTGGAAGTTGTAGAATCTTTCCGTGAATCCGGAAACCGTCCGGAGTGGATGATCATGACTGCAATCCCGGTTATCCCGCCAGATCTTCGTCCTATGGTACAGCTCGATGGTGGACGTTTTGCAACATCTGACCTGAATGATCTGTACAGAAGAATCATCAACCGTAACAACCGTCTGAAACGTCTTCTGGAACTGGGAGCACCGGATATCATTGTTCGTAATGAGAAACGTATGCTTCAGGAAGCAGTAGACGCGCTGATCGACAATGGTCGTCGTGGCCGTCCGGTAACAGGACCTGGAAACAGAGCTCTCAAATCCCTTTCTGACATGCTGAAAGGTAAATCCGGACGTTTCCGTCAGAACCTTCTTGGTAAACGAGTTGACTATTCCGGACGTTCTGTTATCGTCGTTGGGCCTGAACTGAAGATCTATCAGTGTGGTCTTCCGAAAGAAATGGCAATCGAGCTTTTCAAACCTTTCGTTATGAAAGAGCTTGTTGCAAACGGAACTTCCCACAACATCAAGAATGCCAAGAAAATGGTAGAGAAACTTCAGCCGGAAGTATGGGATGTACTGGAAGATGTTATCAAAGAACATCCTGTTATGCTGAACCGTGCACCTACACTGCATCGTCTGGGTATCCAGGCATTTGAGCCGATCCTTGTAGAAGGTAAAGCTATCAAACTTCATCCGCTCGTTTGTACCGCGTTCAACGCCGACTTCGATGGTGACCAGATGGCTGTTCATCTTCCGCTTTCCCAGGAAGCTCAGGCAGAGTGCCGTTTCCTTCTGCTTTCACCAAACAACCTTCTGAAACCTTCAGATGGTGGTCCGGTAGCCGTTCCTTCACAGGATATGGTCCTTGGTATCTACTATCTGACACAGGAGAGACCAGGAAATCCGGGCGAAGGCAAATACTTCAAGAGCGTAAACGAAGCAATCCTTGCTTACGAAAATAAAGTTATCACATTACAGTCCAGAATCCATGTACGCTGCACAAGAAAACTGGCAGATGGAAGAGAGCTGACAGGAACTGTAGAGTCCACACTTGGACGTTTCCTGTTCAACGAAATTCTTCCGCAGGACCTTGGATATGTAGACAGAAGCATTCCGGGTAATGAACTTCTTCTTGAGGTTGATTTCCTGGTAGGTAAGAAACAGCTGAAACAGATCCTTGAGAAAGTCATCAACACTCACGGAGCTACCAAGACCGCAGAGGTTCTCGACTCCATCAAGGCTATGGGTTACAAATATTCTACCCGTGCAGCTATGACAGTATCCATTTCTGATATGACTGTGCCGCCTCAGAAACCTGAGATGATCCAGAACGCACAGAATATCGTTGACAAGATCACAAAGAACTACAAACGTGGTCTTATTACAGAAGAAGAGCGTTACAAAGAAGTTGTTGAGACATGGAAGAAGACTGACGATGAGCTTACCAAAGCCCTTCTGAACGGTCTTGATAAATACAACAACATCTTCATGATGGCTGACTCCGGTGCCCGTGGTTCCGATAAGCAGATCAAACAGCTTGCCGGTATGCGTGGTCTGATGGCCGATACAACTGGTCACACTATCGAGCTTCCTATCAAGTCAAACTTCCGTGAAGGTCTTGAAGTACTGGAATACTTCATGTCCGCGCATGGAGCTCGTAAAGGTATGTCCGATACCGCTCTTCGTACAGCCGACTCTGGTTACCTGACCAGACGAATGGTTGACGTATCTCAGGAACTTATCGTTCGTGAAACAGACTGCTGTGAAAACAGACCGGAGATCTCTGGTATGTATGTCAAAGGCTTCATGGATGGCAAGGAAGAGATCGAGAACCTTCAGGAACGTATCACAGGACGTTTCTCCTGCGAGACCATCACAAACAAAGATGGTGAAGTTCTTGTTAAAGCAAACCATATGATCACACCAAGACGTGCAGCACGTATCATGAGTGAGGGTGTAAACGCTAACGGTGGTCCGATCGAAGAAGTTAAGATCCGTACGATCCTGACCTGTAAGTGCAAGGTTGGTGTCTGCGCTAAATGTTACGGTGCAAATATGGCAACTGGTGAAGCTGTTCAGGTTGGAGAATCTGTTGGTATCATCGCAGCACAGTCTATCGGTGAGCCTGGTACACAGCTTACCATGCGTACATTCCATAGTGGTGGTGTAGCCGGTGGAGATATCACACAGGGTCTTCCTCGAGTTGAGGAGCTTTTTGAGGCAAGAAAACCTAAGGGTCTTGCTATCATCACAGAAATCCCTGGTGTTGCAGTTATCAACGATACCAAGAAAAAACGTGAGATCATTGTTACCAATCCGGAAGACGGCGACTCCAAGACTTACCTGATCCCTTATGGATCCCGTATCAAGATCACAGACGGACAGGTACTTGAAGCTGGTGATGAGCTGACAGAAGGTAGTGTAAACCCACACGATATCTTGAGAATCAAGGGTGTTCGTGCTGTTCAGGATTACATGCTCCGTGAGGTTCAGCGAGTATACCGTCTCCAGGGTGTAGAAATCAGTGATAAGCATATCGAGGTTCTGGTCCGCCAGATGCTGAAGAAGATCCGTATCGAAGAAAACGGAGATACAGAATTCCTTCCGGGAACACTTGTTGATGTTCTTGAATTCGAAGAAGTTAACGAAAAACTTGAAAAAGAAGGCAAGACACCGGCAGAAGGAAAACAGGTTATGCTTGGTATTACCAAGGCTTCCCTGGCAACAGATTCCTTCCTGTCAGCAGCGTCCTTCCAGGAAACAACCAAAGTCCTGACAGAAGCTGCTATCAAGGGTAAAGTTGACCACCTGGTAGGTTTGAAAGAGAACGTTATCATTGGTAAGCTGATCCCGGCCGGAACTGGTCTGAAACGTTACAGAGACATTCAGCTTGATACAGGAATGCCGGAGGAAACACCTGTGGCAGAAGAAGAGCCTGTAGATGAACTTCCAGAGGATGATGAAATGCTGACAATGGAAGAAGAATCCGCAGAGGATGTTTCTGATGATGCAGAGGATGAGATCCTTCTGGACGATGAGGATATCGATACAACAGAAGAATAAATGAACTACAGAAGAAGTTCCAGATTTATGATCAAAGTAAATCTGGGGCTTCTTTTTTTCTTTTTGCAGGAAAAGTATAAAGATTGTGTGAAAAAAGATGGAAGAAAAGCGAAAACTACAGACAGACGCGGGTGGACATGCTATACTAAGAGCACTTCCTGATGGAAGTTTCAAAGATACAGAGTTTTAAAGACATAGAGTTACTTAGTGTTTTTTATATAGATATAGGATTTAGAATAAAATAGAAGTTATGTAACTGTGAGGCTATTGAACAGTTACGAATTACATTCAAATAAATATAGATCATATTACGAGAGGAGAGGAGGGAGGATAGATGGACAAACAACTTCCGGTTTCTGTATGGCCGGAATGGAAGATTGTGGAGAAGATCGGTGAAGGATCCTTCGGTAAGGTCTATAAGGCAAAACGTACAGAGCAGGGCAAGACCTTTTATTCTGCGATCAAAGTTATTACGATTCCCTCGAATGCCGGAGAATTGAGCAGTATTCGTTCGGAAAACCCGGATGAACAATCGGTAAAGGAATATTTTCACAGCCTGGTAGAAGAATGTATCCAGGAAGTGAATACGATGGAGTATTTTCGAGGCAATTCTCATGTAGTCTCTGTTGAGGATTATAAAGTAGTGGAATATCTGGACGATATTGGATGGGATATTTACATCCGAATGGAATATCTGACCAGCTTTCTTGATTATTGTGCCGGACGCGCACTTTCAGAAGATGATGTGATACATTTAGGAATCGATTTGTGTAAAGCACTGGAATACTGCCAGTGCCAGAATATCATTCACAGAGACATTAAACCTGAGAATATTTTTGTTTCCAGATTTGGGGAGTTCAAACTGGGAGATTTTGGCATTGCCCGGGAACTGGATCGGACAATGAGTGGGTTATCTAAGAAGGGTACATTTTCTTATATGGCACCGGAAATGTACAAAGGAGAGGCATATGATGCCAGAGTAGACATCTATTCCCTTGGAATTGTACTTTATAAATTAAGAAACCATAACAGACTTCCTTTTATCAGCCTTAAGAAGCAGCTGATCACGTATCGGGACAAGGAAGAGGCACTGAACAGGAGAATGGCAGGAGAGGAACTGCCTCCGCCGGCAGAAGCAGGGGAGGCTTTTGCAGACGTGATTCTCAGAGCATGTGCTTATGATCGCCATGATCGTTATGAAAGTGCTGAGGAATTTCGAATGGCACTGGAGCAGGTTCGATATCCTGGGCAGCCGGAACTGTCGGATATCAGAAAACCGGAGATCATATCAGATCCTCCGGAAACAGCCAGAAATTTTACAGAAGAAGAGAAACCTGAGGAAACGGTTGTACTGAGAAATACAGACAAAAGGACAGGCAGAAGAATCAGCCGTTCTCCACAGCATCGAAGGAAACCTGCAAAGAAAAAGCAGAAATTTGAGCCACTTGTTGCGGCTGCTGTCATTATGGTGATAGCAGTTTGTATTGTTGTGGGCGTTTTTATCTGGCTTCTGAAAGAAAATGCAGAATTACAGCGTCTGAAGCAGTCAGTTACAGAGACGGTTCAGAGTGCAGAAAATAAACAACTTCAGGAGACTCTGGAAAAAATTCAGTCACAGGCAACAGAGATCAGCGATGATCTGAATGATTACAGCTGGATCGGATCTGAAGAAGAAGGAAAGATCAGTTACCTGAAACAGCGGGATAATGGAGACTGGCAGGTTATGAAGATACTGATCTATCCGGATCTGTCAGAAGATGGTTATTATGAAGAATATTATTACTGGAATGATGAACTGTTTTTTGCCTATATATGGGCTGATAACAATACGCTGAGTGATCTGAAGGACGGAGAGCAGAAAATAGACAGATATTATTATGAGGACGGTAAGCTGATCCGCTGGATCGATGACAAAAACCGTTGTCATGATAACGAGACAGACAGTGAGGAGTATGTAACAAGAGGAGAGAAATACTGGGATCGTGCGGAAGAGTACAAAGCTCAGTTGAATCTCTCTGCTGACAGTACATCTGCATCCTGAGAAAGGAAGGGCTATGGCGTATCAGATTGAATATGCATATACGTGCCACATAGGTAAGGTGCGGAATAATAATGAGGACAATTTCTGGTGCTGTGGCGAGAGTCTTGATTCAGAAAACAAGGGAATGAGTCATGTCCGCAGCGGAAAGATAAAACAGAAGGATTTTCCGCTTCTTGCCGTATTTGACGGAATGGGAGGCGAAAGCTGTGGAGAAATGGCAGCATTCCTTGCAGCAGAATCCTGTGGTGAGTTTTATAAAGAAAAAAAGAAAGAAATCTCAGAATATCCGGAAGAGTTCCTGAATGAACTCTGCTTCCAGATGAACCGTGCTGTATGTGATTACGGACAGGAAAATAAAATAAACAGCATGGGAACAACTGCAGCAATTCTTGCTTTTGGGGCAGACCAAGTATATTCATGCAATCTGGGTGACAGTCGTATTTACCGCGTTTCGCCGGAAGGACAGATACATCAGCTTTCGCTGGATCATGTCCTTGGGGGAGGAAGATTCGGCAAGCCGCCGCTGACACAGTATCTTGGGATCCCGGAGGAAAGCATGGGACTTGAGCCGACGATCACAGCACAGGAGGCAGTGATCGGGACTCGGTATCTCATATGTTCAGATGGAATCACAGATATGCTTACTGACAGTGAGATCGCGGCTGTTCTTGCAAGGGAAGTTCCGGTAGCGGAAACAGCAGAACTTCTGGTAGAACAGGCCCTCCAAAAAGGAGGCAGGGACAACATTACAGTAATACTCTGCGAACTTGCAGAGCAGGAACAAAACTGGTTTAGAAAATTATTAAGTTAACTTGTTGTGCTAGATAAAATAAAATATAAAGAAACTTCAACAAAATGTGC
>NZ_QULA01000002.1:413-212714 GCF_003481595.1 Blautia sp. OM07-19 | reverse complement strand
GTACTATATTCATTGCTTGCTTATCGAAATTATCTTGTATAAATATGGGTCAAGTTAAGGTCATAGTAGCGGAGCGTGGAGACCGGCAGGTCAAACATTTCAGATACTTCTCCGATAGAATACATAATAAAAACCTCCTGAATTCAGATATTTCGATTTCGATTAAAAGTTAAGATCGCGAAGCGCAGGATAACCATAAGCGGACTTCGCACTACAAACAGCACAGAGGATCGCTTCTGACATGACATCGGCTGCAAGCGTGCCGACCATATCGCAGTCTGCAGCAACAGTTCCGACGGAAAGGGCGTAGATACTGTCGCCGTCAGCAGAAGTGTGCACCGGACGGATGGAGCGTGCATAGCCATTGTGTGTCATACCGGCGATCTTGCAGAGCTGGCTTTTGTCGAATTTTGCATTGGTAATGATGGCACCGATCGTAGTATTTCCTGTAAATTTGTTTTCGCGTACTTCATAAGACTGATAGAGCAGTTTCGCAGAATCAGCAAAAGAATTACGGTCTTCATTGAGTAGACCGGCGATGATCCTGCCAGAGTGGTGATCGTAAATATCACCAAGTGCATTTACCGCAACGATCGCGCCGACTTTAAGCTCACCGATCTGCACAGCATAACTTCCAATGCCGGATTTCATGCAGAAATCCATCCCCTTAAATTTGCCGATGGTTGCTCCTGTACCTGCACCGAAGTTTCCATCCTGGTAATTGTCAAGATAAGCATTCTTACAGGCTTCATATCCCATCGCCTTATCCGGGCGGCAGTGTGGATCAGCTACGGTCAGGTCAAAAAGATCCGACTGGCAGACAAGCGGTACCTTAGTCACACCTACATCAAAACCGATGTCCTTTTCTTCCAGAAACTGCATGACACCGCCGCCGGCATCCAGCCCGAATGCACTGCCTCCTCCGAGAAGTACGGCATGGATCGTCTGTGCATTGGCAAGCGGCTTGAGAAGTTCGCTTTCCCTCGAAGCAGGACCGCCCCCGCGGACATCAAGCCCTGCGCACATGCCGCTTTCACTCAGGATAACGGTACAGCCTGTTCCTCCCTCGATATTCTGTGCATTTCCAATGCGGATCCCTGGAAAGTCTTTGATACTGATAACGTCCATTACATTCCTCCATAATCTGTAAAACCGTAAAATAAAACCGGAATTTACTCTATATTTTACCTAAAGGTATTGACCTAAAGTCAGGTTTAAGTGTTATACTCATAGTAACAAATTAAAATTTTAATGTCAAACAGAATGGAGGAAACTTTATCATGGCAAAGAAATTAGTAGCATATTTTTCAGCAAGCGGAGTAACAGCAAAGATGGCAAAAGCCCTGGCAGAAGTTACAGGAGCAGATCTTTTTGAAATCCAGCCTGTAGTACCGTACACCAATGCAGACCTTGACTGGATGAACAAAAAGAGCCGCAGCATCTGCCAACTGGAAAGAAGGCAAACGTTTCGGAAGTACAGACAAGAATGCTCTCAAAGCATGGGCAGATTCCCTGGGAATGTGATCCTCACAATAAAATACACGATCACAGACAGAGCGATACAGCCTGTTTCTTAAAGGAAGCGGGTGTGTATCGCTTTTTTCTGCTTTTTTATAACGATATAAAAATATTTTTGGCAAATAAAAAGTTTTTGCAATATCCAATTGCAAGAATACATGATTACGGTTATAATGACGGCAGAGGTGAGCAAAATGGCAGACTATATCATCTGTAATGGAAAGATCGTAAATGGAAAAAACGAGGCTCCTTTTGAGGGCAATATCATAATAGAAGGAAGCCGGATCAAAGAAATCACAAAGACGACGGAGTTTCCTTCTGATTTTCCGACGGAGCGGATCCTGGATGCGAAGGGCGGCTATGTGACGCCGGGATTTATTGACATCCACAGACATGGAGACTGGCAGGCACTGGAAAACGGTGACGATGAACTTCTGAACCGTCAGGGACTTACGACAGTTGTGAATGGAAACTGCGGCCTTTCGGTCGCACCGGTCGGAACAGAACATCAGAAGGAGATTCTTGGTTTTATCAGTAGCGTTACCGGAAATCCGCCGGAGAAATATATAAAGGAAGACAAAAGCTGCCCGGCAGCAGAGTCCTTCCACGCCTATATGGATGCCCTGAAAGCGACGAAGCGGAGCGTGAATACAGGAATGCTCGCGGGAAACGGAACGATCCGTGCCTGTGCAGCCGGCTACAGGACAGGAAGTTTGACGAAAGAAGAATTAAGAACAGCCTGGAAGCAGATCGAGGAGAGCCTGGACGCAGGAGCACTCGGTATCAGTCTTGGTATTGCCTATGCGCCGGAATTTGAATACGACGAAAAAAGCCTGATCGAAGTCTTAAGTCCTCTCAAAGATACCGGGATCCCGATCACGACGCATGTGCGCAGCGAAGGCGACAGTCTGATCGAATCACAGAAAGAAGTCCTCCATGCAGCAAAGGCACTTCATATCCCGCTGCACATCAGTCATGTGAAATGCATCGGAAAGAAAAACTGGGGAACGAAATGTGAAGAAGCCCTCCGGCTTTTTGCACAGGCGAGGGCAGAGGGTGTGCAGCTTGATTTTGACCTGTATCCGTATCTGACAGGTTCCACACAGCTCGTGCATGTGCTTCCACCGGAATGCCAGAAAGGCGGTACGGATGAAATCATCCGGAGACTGAAGGACAGAACATACCGTAAACATCTGACAGAAGTCCTCAAAACACCATCTGATGAATTCGAAAATATCGTGGAACTGGCAGGTTTTGACCAGATCTATGCAAGCACGCTCCATACAGAGAAATACAAAGCCTATGCAGGAAAAACGATCCAGGAGATCGCAGACTTTACAGGAAATGATCCGTATGATACACTGTATGACATTCTGATCGAAGAAAACTGTCAGGTCACAATGCTTGACACGATCGCATCGGAAGAAGACATGCTGCATTTTCTGAAGGATGAATATGCAAATCTGATCTCAGATGCGATCTATCCGGCAGGTGGCAAATATCATCCGAGGGTTTATGCCGCATTTCCGAAGGTGCTTACGGACTATGTGCGTGACAGACAGATCTTTACGATCGAGGAGGCTGTCTACAAGATGACAGGAAGAGCAGCGAAACCTCTGCATCTGGACCGTGGCGTTCTGGAGGCAGGGAAGGCAGCAGATATCAATATTTTCCATCTGGAGAATCTCAAGGTGAAAGCAGATTTTGATGATCCGGATCAGTTCTGCGAGGGATTTGACTACGTTCTGACAGGAGGGAAGATCGCAGTCAGGGATGACAGATGGACAAACACAGGAAGCGGAGAAGTTCTTGTGAGAAAGTAAACAAATAAAGGGGAATTGGAGAGGGAAGTTATGGATTATCAGCAGCTCATTACATTTATTATGGAAATGGTCGGGACGATCGCTTTTGCGGCATCCGGTGCCATGGTTGCGGTAGATCGGGCAATGGATATTTTTGGTGTGATCGTGCTGGGAGTCACGACAGCTGTAGGAGGAGGGGCAGTGCGTGATGTGATCCTCGGGATCGTGCCGCCGGCAATGTTCCAGCATCCGGTTTATACGGTCGTCGCAACGGTCACATCCTGTGTTGTTTTTATGATCCTGTATCTTAAGAAGGAACTCCTTCAGGGACATAACAGGGAGACTTATGACAAAGTAATGCTTGTCATGGACTCAATCGGGCTTGGAATCTTTACTGTGGTAGGTGTGAATACAGGGATCGCCCATGGATATATGGATTATACTTTCCTGCTGGTGTTCCTTGGCACCGTCACAGGTGTCGGCGGAGGACTTCTCCGTGATGTCATGGCAGGTGTGCCGCCGTATATCCTGGTGCGCCATATTTATGCATGCGCGTCTATCGTCGGAGCAATCGTCTGTGTGGTACTGTACCGGAATTTTGGGGCAGTCGCAGCGATGGTGGGAGCCTCAGCGGTGGTAATACTGATCCGTTATCTGGCAGCGCATTACCGGTGGAATTTGCCAAAACTTACAAGAGAAGAATAAAAGACGACAGAAAAGCAGCCCTTCTACACAGAAAGAAGAGCTGCTTTTGCTTAGAGGAAAATCTATTAATACTGCCGGGGGAATCTTATTCCAGCGGCTGAGTATCCTGAAGTGCTTCAAATCCTTCCTCACCGGTACGGATCTTGACAACGTTTTCGATATCATATACGAAGACTTTTCCATCGCCGTACTGACCGGTGTGAAGTGTTTTCTTGGCTGTTTCGATGACGGTTCTTACCGGAACGAGGCTGACTACGATCTCGATCTTGATCTTCGGCAGCAGGTTCATATCCATCTCAACACCACGGTAGTAGGAACGGGAACCTTTCTGTACACCGCATCCCATAACGTTTGTGATGGTGATACCGGTAACACCGATCTCATTCATTGCATGCATGAATTCTTCAAGTTTGCTCTGTCGTGTGATGATAACAACTTTTGTCAGTTTATGTACGCCTTCCTTCGGAAGTTCCGGAATGGTGGCTGCAACTTCAGCAGGTGCAACATTTGCGGAAGTGTTTGCGGAAGGAGCTGCTTTTGTAACACCCATAGGTGTTGGAACAGTCATAGTGTCGTGTACAACGAATCCGTCGTATGCACTTGTAAGACCATGTTCTTTGGAGTCCAGACCTTCGATCTCTTCTTCAGCAGTTACACGAAGACCAACCGTATGTTTGATCGCCTGGAAAATGATCGTCATAGTAACAGCAACCCATGCGATGGTGATGATCATACCGATAAACTGTACACCAAATCCGTGGAAACCGCCGCCTACGAGGAGACCTTTCCATTCCGTACCTGTACCATCGGAGAAAAGACCAACAGCAAGAGTACCAAAGGCACCGTTTAATCCGTGAACGCCGACAGCACCAACCGGGTCATCGACTTTGAGTACTTTGTCAATAAATTCAATACCAAATACTACAACAAAACCAGAAGCGATACCGATGATAGCTGCAGATGTAGGAGAAACGGTATCACAACCTGCTGTGATCGCTACCAGACCTGCAAGAGATCCGTTGAGGGACATGGAAACATCAGGTTTTTTGTATCTTACCCATGTGATAAGAAGAACAGTGACAGTTGCAACAGCTGCTGCAAGGTTTGTAGTTACGAAGATCTTACCTGCACTTACGATAGCATCGCCTTCCATGCTGACGGTAGATGCACCGTTGAATCCGAACCAGCAGAACCAGAGGATGAATACACCTAAAGCACCGATGGTAAGGTTATGTCCAGGAATCGCTTTGGACTTGCCGTCTTTTCCGTATTTGCCGATACGAGGTCCAAGGATGATGGCACCGATAAATGCTGCAACACCACCGACCATATGTACTGCACAGGAACCTGCAAAATCATGGAAGCCCATCTGGCTGATAAACCCGCCGCCCCAGATCCAGTGTCCGGATACCGGGTAAACGATCAGGCTGATCAGGAAACTGTAGATACAATAGGAAGAAAATTTAGTACGTTCTGCCATGGCTCCGGATACGATCGTAGCGGAGGTTGCACAGAATACTGTCTGGAAGATCAGGAATGCCCAGAACGGAACGCCGTCAGGAAGCATTGCGGAACCATAATTTGCCTCTGTGGCAATGCCGCCGATCTTTCCGAAGAATCCGTTTCCCGCTCCGAACATGATCCCGAATCCGACGATCCAGAAAGTAGGAGTACCGATACAGAAGTCCATAAGGTTTTTCATGATGATGTTACCAGCGTTTTTTGCTCTGGTGAAGCCGGTTTCTACCATTGCAAATCCGGCCTGCATAAAGAAGACAAGCGCGGCGCCAAAAAGCACCCATATAGTGTTTACTGATGAATACATAAAGTTACCTCTCTTTCCCTAAAAAGTTGACAAGATTAGTGTGGTTTCAATATTCAGAAAAGGCGCGAGAATGAAATTTCATCATTTTCGCGCCTTTACGAATCAAGTATATGTAAAACAGGGGATACCGTATCGTGTGATTAATGGATGAGGAAATCGATAATGAATTATGAAGTAGTTCATGTTTCATGAGATATCCCCTGGTTTTACCGGTATGAAATTGTCTGTTATCCTCTGGATCAGTCAGAGATGGAGAATAACAGTTTGCCGTATGTCGGATATGGAAGGATAGAATCCGGGATCAGAGCTTCTGCTGCATCAGCGGAAACACGAACTTTTTCCATATCGGTAAGTACAACACTCTGATAGAGTTTTGCACTCTTGAGAAGATTTTTGTCGACTTCGTATTCTGCCATTGCAGTATCCTCTTTGAGTCTTTCCAGATCTTTGACCATGGTCTCAGAAAGTTCTGTCAGTCTGGTAAGAAGTGCAGCTTCTGCGGATACGGAGATATCCGGAACGACTGATTTCTTAAGTGCTGCAGTCTGAGCCAGTTTTTCCATATATGTAGTAACTGCCGGAAGAAGATCTTTCTGGATGATCTCAACCATAGTGCCGGCTTCGATATGAAGTGTCTTTACATAGTTCTCAAGCTTGATCTCATAACGGGAATGAAGCTCTGCATGTGTAAAGATGTGATGGCTGGTAAGAAGTTTTTCATTCTTTTCATCGGTGAAGTGCGGCAGTGCATCCGGAGTAGATACCAGGTTGTAGAGACCGCGTTTTTCTGCTTCTTCGATCCATTCATCTGTATAACCGTTTCCGTTGAAGATGATACGTTTGTGTTCTTTGATGGTCTTTTTGAGTAATTCATGAACAGCGGATTCCATTCCGTCAGCCGGAACATCTTTGAGTTCCTCATAGAACTGGCTTAATACTTCAGCAACAGCAGTGTTGAGGATGATGTTCGGGTTTGCTACGGAAGAAGAAGATCCAAGCATACGGAACTCGAATTTGTTTCCTGTGAATGCGAACGGTGAAGTACGGTTTCTGTCTGTGTTGTCTTTTACGAAGTGCGGAAGTACTTTTGCTCCGATATCCATCTGAACAGCACCGTGTCCAACGAAGAATTCGTCGTTTTCGATCGCTTTGAGTACTTCTGTCAGCTCATCGCCAAGGAAGATAGATACAACTGCCGGCGGAGCTTCGTTTGCACCAAGACGGTGATCGTTTCCTGCGCTTGCAACGGAGATACGGAGAAGATCTGCGTAATCATCCACTGCTTTGATGACTGCTACAAGGAATACCAGGAACTGTGTATTTTCTGCAGGTGTTTTGCCAGGATCAAGAAGGTTGACACCTGTGTCTGTGCTCATGGACCAGTTGTTGTGCTTACCACTTCCGTTGATTCCTTCGAATGGTTTCTCATGAAGCAGGCATACCATGTTGTGTTTGGCAGCTACTTTTTTCATGATCTCCATTGTAAGCTGGTTGTGGTCAACTGCTACGTTTGTGGTATCGAATACAGGAGCCAGCTCGTGCTGTGCAGGAGCAACTTCGTTATGTTTTGTTTTAGCCGGAATTCCAAGTTTCCAGAGCTCTTCGTCCAGGTCATGCATGTAAGCAGATACACGAGGTTTCAGGGTTCCGAAGTAGTGGTCTTCCATTTCCTGTCCTTTTGGAGCCGGAGCACCGATCAGGGTACGCCCGCAGAAGATCAGGTCTTTTCTCCTATTATAGAGGTCTTTGTCTACCAGGAAGTATTCCTGTTCCGGACCAACGGTGGTATCGATATGTTTTACTTCTGTATTTCCGAGAAGGCGGAGGATCTTGACAGCCTCTTTGTTCAGGGTATCCATGGAACGAAGAAGAGGTGTTTTCTTATCCAGTGCCTCTCCGCTGTAGGAGCAGAATGCAGTCGGGATATAAAGGGTACGGTCTTTGATGAATGCCGGTGATGTAGGATCCCATGCTGTATATCCTCTTGCTTCAAATGTAGCACGAAGACCGCCTGACGGGAAACTGGATGCATCCGGCTCGCCTTTTACAAGTTCTTTACCGGAGAATTCCATGATCACCTGTCCGTCGCCTGTCGGGGAGATGAAGCTGTCATGTTTTTCTGCGGTGAAGTTTGTCATTGGCTGGAACCAGTGAGTGTAATGGGTAGCTCCATGTTCGAGAGCCCATTCTTTCATGGCAACTGCAACGGAGTTGGCAACATCAAGTTCCAGGTGTGTACCGTTCTCAATCGTTTTTTTCAGTGCCTTGTACATGTCTTTCGGTAATTTCTCACGCATGATCTTGTCGTTAAAAACAAGACTGCCGTAGATTTCAGGAATGCTCTGTGCCATAATAAAATCTCCTTTCAATGCTCCATTAATCTTAATTTTCGTAATTAAAATAAAAACTCTCAGATAAACAAAAAAGGCGCCTTGGATTTTGTTTTCCAAAGCGCCGTTGCTTATGTGTTGTAGTATACACAAAAAAATCGGGATGTCAACAACTTTTTCGAAAATTTTTTCAAATTTTTTGTTTGGACGGATGAATTTATTTGTATGCTTTTTTGAGGGGACAAGGGTTGACAAATCACTTTCTTCTATTATAATTTCACTGTGAAAAGCACTTCAGAAAGCAGAAAGCATTTGAAAAGAATGGGAGGAAATTCTGATGGCAGAATTAAAGGAAGCCTGCGGCGTATTTGGTATGTACGATCTGGATGGAGGGAATGTGGTTTCCTCTATTTATTATGGTCTTACATCTTTGCAGCACCGTGGACAGGAGTCTTGCGGACTTGCAGTTTCCCGCACAGAGGGCGAAAGAGGAAACATCCAGTTTCATAAGGATCTCGGACTTGTAAGTGAAGTCCTTCGTGAGAATACTATCCGCAATATGGAAGGAGATCTTGGCATCGGTCATGTACGTTATTCAACGACAGGAGCATCGGTAGCAGAGAATGCACAGCCGCTTGTCCTGTCCTATATTAAGGGAACACTTGCACTTGCACACAATGGAAACCTGATCAACACACCGGAACTGAAATGGGAACTGATCCAGAATGGAGCGATCTTCCATACGACTACGGACTCAGAAGTCATTGCGTTCCATATAGCGAGAGAGCGTGTACACACTAGGACAGTAGAGGATGCCGTTCTCAAGACCGCGCACAAACTCAAAGGTGCTTATGCACTTGTGGTCATGAGCCCGCGTAAACTGATCGGTATCCGTGATCCGCTTGGGCTGAAACCGCTCTGCCTTGGCAAGAGGGATAATACCTATGTCCTCGCATCCGAAAGCTGTGCACTGACCTCTGTCGGCGCAGAGTTCGTAAGAGATATTGAACCAGGAGAGATGGTCACCATCTCAAAGAAAGGCATCGAATCCAACAAAGAACTCGCCGGCGGTAAACATGCACACTGTGTATTTGAATATATTTACTTTGCAAGACTGGACAGCGAGATGGATGGCGTCAAGATCTACGATGCACGTATCCGCGGCGGTAAATCTCTTGCAAAATCTTATCCTGTAGAAGCAGATCTTGTGGCTGGTGTACCGGAGTCCGGCATCCCGGCAGCCAAGGGATATTCCGAAGAATCCGGAATTCCATTTGGATTTGCTTTCTATAAGAACAGCTATATCGGACGAACTTTCATCAAACCGACCCAGGAGGAGCGTGAATCCAGCGTTCACCTCAAACTGAGCGTCCTGGAATCCGCAGTTAAGGGTAAGAGGATCGTTCTGGTCGACGACTCCATCGTAAGAGGAACCACGATCGCAAACCTGATCCGCATGCTCAAGAAAGCCGGAGCACTGGAAGTGCATGTACGTATCAGCTCCCCGCCGTTCCTTCATCCATGTTATTTCGGAACAGATGTACCGTCCAATGACCAGCTGATCGCTTCCAATCACAGCACCGAAGAGATCCGCAAAATGATCGGTGCAGATTCCCTTGGATACATGCAGAGTGAGTTCCTGGAGGGAATGGCAGGAGGACTTCCTCTCTGCAAGGCATGTTTTGACGGAAATTATCCGCTGGATGTTGAGGCAGAACTGAATAAGAAGATCGACTGCGGCTGTTAAACTGTCACTGATTTTGGCAGAATGTGCAGGAAAAAAGGTAAAAAAATGCGATTTATATAAAAATTACATATTTACAAAGTGTCCAAAATACGGTATAGTAATGCACATATTTAAGAGTCGTGTCTGACAAAGGCGTCAGAGGCAGATAAGGGTAAACCAGCCCCTTCATCCGCTTCTGGCGCTTTTTCTTTTATCAGACAAATATGTGTAACACAGATGGAGGAGGAAATCACAATGTCAGTTAAATATGTTTTTGTTACAGGCGGTGTTGTATCCGGACTGGGTAAAGGGATCACGGCAGCGTCCCTGGGAAGGCTTCTCAAGGCAAGAGGCTATCAGGTGACCATGCAGAAATTTGATCCTTATATCAATATCGATCCGGGAACCATGAACCCGATCCAGCATGGAGAGGTCTTTGTTACTGATGACGGTACAGAGACAGACCTGGATCTTGGTCATTATGAGAGATTTATCGATGAAAGCCTTGATAAAAATTCCAACGTGACAACCGGTAAGATCTACTGGTCAGTCCTGCAGAAAGAGCGTCACGGAGATTTTGGAGGAGGGACAGTACAGGTCATTCCTCATATTACAAATGAGATCAAGAGCCGTTTTTACCGCGCCAAATCATCGGAAGAAGAGAGAATCGCGATCATCGAGGTCGGAGGAACCGTTGGTGACATCGAGAGCCAGCCGTTCCTGGAATCCATCCGTCAGTTCCAGCATGATGTGGGACATGACAATGCAATCCTCATTCATGTAACCCTGATCCCATACCTCAAAGCTTCTGAGGAAATGAAGACCAAACCGACCCAGGCAAGTGTCAAGGAACTTCAGGGAATGGGAATCCAGCCGGACGTTCTGGTATGCAGAAGCGAACATCCGCTGACAGATGAGATCAAAGGCAAGATCGCACTGTTTTGTAACGTACCGGTCAGCCATGTATTACAGAACCTTGATGTAGAATATTTATATGAAGCTCCTCTTGCAATGGAAAGAGAAAAACTTGCCGATGTAGTTCTGGAATCCTTGAGACTTGAGAACCGCAAACCGGATCTTACCGAGTGGACAGAGATGGTCAACGATCTGAGAAATCCGGAGAGCACAGTAAACATTGCAATGGTAGGAAAATATACACAGCTCCATGATGCCTACTTAAGTGTTGTGGAAGCTCTGAAACACGGCGGGATTTCCTGCAGAGCCAAAGTAGAACTGACCTGGGTGGATTCTGAAGAATTAAATGAGAAGAATCTCGACCAGACACTTCATAATGTAGACGGTATCCTTGTTCCGGGAGGATTTGGAAACAGAGGTACAGAGGGAATGATCCTGGCAGCACAGTATGCCCGTGTCCACAAGATCCCGTACCTTGGGATCTGCCTTGGAATGCAGATGGCGATCGTAGAATTCGCCCGCCACGTATTAGGATATGAAGATGCAAACAGCATCGAGCTGAACCCAGCTACCAAACATCCGGTGATCGCACTGATGCCGGATCAGGAGAGTGTAGAAGACCTTGGAGGAACTTTAAGACTTGGAAGCTATCCATGTGTACTTGCAGATAACTCCAAAGCACTGGAACTTTTTGGAAAGAAAGAGATCCAGGAACGTCACAGACATCGTTATGAAGTCAACAACGCATTCCGTGAAGAGCTTGCTGCGAAAGGCATGACGATCGCCGGAACTTCCCCTGACGGACATATCGTAGAGATGATCGAGATCAAGGATCATCCGTTCTACGAGGGAACCCAGGGACATCCGGAATTCAAATCCAGACCGAACCATGCACATCCTTTATTCCGCGGCTTTGTAAAAGCAGCAGACGCATACGCAAAGGAGAAAGAAAGCAGGAAACAGCAAAATAAAGAATAATATAATTTTTTTTGATAGAGAGGACGAAGATTATGCAGGAAGTAACGAGAGAAGAACAGGGCCTGTATCGCCAGGAATTTGAGCATGACAACTGTGGTATCGGCGCAGTTGTCAACATCAAAGGAAAGAAAACACATGAAACTGTTGCGAATGCTCTCAGGATCGTAGAACATCTGGAGCATCGTGCAGGTAAGGATGCAGAGGGAAAAACCGGTGACGGTGTTGGTATCCTTCTGCAGATCTCCCATAAATTTTTCAAAAAAGCCTGTAAGAAAGAGGGCTTTGATATCGGTGAGGAAAGAGAATATGGTATCGCACAGTTCTTCTTCCCGCAGCACGAGATCAAACGCGCCCAGGCAAAAAAAATGTTCGAGATCATCGTGGAAAAAGAAGGACTGGAGCTTCTCGGATGGAGAAACGTTCCTGTGATCCCGGAGGTCCTCGGACACAAGGCAAGAGAGTGCATGCCATGCATCATGCAGGCATTCATCAAAAAACCACAGGATGTCGAAAAGGGTCTCCCATTCGATCGTATGCTCTACATCGCACGTCGTGAGTTTGAACAGAGTAATGACAACACTTATGTTGTTTCTATGAGCAGCAGAACGATCGTTTACAAAGGGATGTTCCTGGTCGGACAGCTTCGTACTTTCTTTGCAGACCTGCAGAATCCGGAGTATGAATCCGCGATCGCAATGGTACATTCCAGATTCAGTACCAACACAAACCCAAGCTGGGAGAGAGCACATCCGAACCGTTTCATCGTACACAACGGAGAGATCAACACCATCCGTGGAAATGCCGACAAGATGCTCGCCAGAGAAGAAAATATGGAATCTCCATACCTCAAAGGCCAGCTTCACAAAGTCCTTCCGGTCGTAAACCGCAACGGTTCCGACTCCGCAATGCTTGACAATACACTGGAATTCCTTGTAATGAGTGGTATGGAACTTCCGCTTGCAGTCATGATCACGATCCCGGAGCCATGGGCATACAACGACACGATCTCCCAGGAGAAGAGAGATTTCTATCAGTATTATGCAACCATGATGGAGCCATGGGATGGACCGGCTTCCATCCTGTTCTCCGATGGTGATGTGATGGGTGCCGTCCTTGACCGTAACGGTCTTCGTCCGTCCAGATATTATATTACTTCCGACGGCTATATGATCCTTTCTTCTGAGGTCGGTGTCATGCCGGTTCCGGAAGAGAAGATTGTTCTCAAAGAACGTCTCCATCCGGGCAAAATGCTCCTGGTAGATACTGTTCAGGGAAAAGTCCTCGACGATGATGAACTGAAAGAAAAATACGCAAAAATGCAGCCGTACGGCGAATGGCTGAACAGTAATCTCGTACAGCTTAAAGACATCAAGATCCCGAATATCCGTATGGAAGAGTACACACCGGAACACCGTGCACGCCTTCAGAAAGCGTTCGGATATACTTACGAACAGTACCGTACCTCTATCCGCAACATGGCATTAAACGGAGCAGAGAGTATCGGAGCCATGGGTGTAGATACCCCGCTTGCTGTCCTCTCCAATGAGCACAGACCTTTATTCGACTATTTCAAACAGCTTTTTGCACAGGTAACAAACCCGCCGATCGATGCGATCCGTGAAGAGATCGTTACCTCCACAAGCGTTTATGTAGGTAAGGACGGAAACCTTCTGGTACAGCAGCCGGAAAACTGCCATGTACTCAAGATCCTTCATCCAATCCTCACAAATACAGACATGCTCAAGATCAAAAACATGAAGGCAGATGGATTCAAAGTTGCTGTTGTATCTACTCTCTATTATAAGAGTACGAAACTGGAGAGAGCGATCGACCGTCTCTTCGTGGAGGTTGACAAGGCATTCCGTGACGGCGCAAACATCCTCGTACTTTCTGACCGTGGAGTAGATGAAAACCATATGCCGATCCCGTCTCTTCTGGCGGTATCCGCAGTACATCAGCATCTCGTAAAAACCAAGAAGAGTACTTCCCTGGGTCTGATCGTAGAATCCGGCGAGCCGAGAGAAGTCCATCATTTCGCAACTCTTCTCGGTTATGGTGCAAGTGCAGTCAACCCATATCTCGCACTGGAAACGATCCGCGAGCTGATCGATACCCATATGCTGGATAAAGATTATTATGCAGCAGTTGAGGATTATAACCACGCAGTCTTAAGTGGCATTGTCAAGATCGCATCCAAGATGGGTATTTCCACGATCCAGTCTTATCAGGGATCTCAGATCTTTGAGGCAATCGGTATCTCTAAGGATGTTATCGATAAATACTTTACAGGAACTGTAAGCCGTGTAGGCGGAATCACACTGGAAGATATCGAGGAGAACGTAGACAGACTTCACTCTGAAGCCTTTGATCCGCTGGGACTGAATACAGATCTCACACTTGACAGTGTCGGTGCACACAAGATGAGAAGCCAGGGAGAGGAACACCGCTACAATCCGCAGACGATCCATCTCCTTCAGGAATCTACAAGAACAGGAAGCTATGCACTGTTCAAAGAATATACAAAAGTAGTGGATCAGGAGAGCCATGGAGCCCTTCGTGGACTTCTGGAATTCAACTATCCGGAAAAAGCGATCCCGATCGACGAAGTAGAGAGTGTAGACGAGATCGTAAAACGTTTCAAGACAGGTGCGATGTCCTACGGATCTATTTCCCAGGAAGCACATGAGACACTTGCGATCGCTATGAACCATCTCCATGGAAAATCCAACACAGGTGAAGGTGGAGAGAGTGATGAGCGTATCGCTTCCGCAGGAAGTGAAAATGACCGCTGTTCTGCGATCAAACAGGTTGCCAGCGGACGTTTCGGTGTTACCAGCAGCTATCTGGTATCCGCAAGAGAGATCCAGATCAAAATGGCACAGGGTGCAAAACCAGGTGAAGGCGGACATCTTCCGGCAAAGAAAGTTTATCCGTGGATTGCAAAGACCCGTCATTCAACACCTGGCGTAAGTCTGATCTCCCCGCCGCCGCATCACGATATCTACTCTATCGAGGACCTGGCACAGCTGATCTATGACCTTAAGAACTCAAACGTTTATGCAGATATCTCTGTAAAACTTGTTTCTGAGGCCGGTGTAGGTACAGTCGCAGCCGGTGTTGCCAAAGCCGGAGCACAGACAGTCCTGATCTCAGGATACGATGGAGGTACCGGTGCAGCACCGAGAAGTTCCATCCACAATGCAGGACTTCCGTGGGAACTTGGTCTTGCCGAGACACACCAGACTCTGATCATGAACGGACTCCGTAACCGTGTCCGCATCGAGACAGACGGTAAACTGATGAGCGGCCGTGACGTTGCCATTGCAGCACTTCTCGGTGCAGAGGAATTTGGTTTTGCGACAGCTCCGCTTGTAACCATGGGATGCGTCATGATGCGTGTCTGCAACCTGGATACCTGCCCGGTCGGTGTAGCAACACAGAACCCGGAACTTCGTAAACGTTTCCGTGGAAAACCGGAATACGTAGAAAACTTCATGAGATTTATCGCTCAGGAGCTGAGAGAATATATGGCACGCCTTGGTGTTCACACTGTCGATGAGATGGTAGGACGTACAGACCTCTTAAGACAGTCTGTGGAAGCTTCCCAGGCAGAGCCGCACAAAGGCAAAGTTGACTTAAGCGCGATCCTCGATAACCCATATGCCGGAAACGGACAGAAAGTGACCTTCGATCCAAAGGCAGTTTACAACTTCGAACTGGAAAAAACTCTGGATGAAAAAGTCCTTCTCAAGAAATGCGGCAAAGCGATCGCCAAAGGTGAACATATCGAACTCGATGTAGACGTAACAAACACAGACCGTACCTTTGGTACGATCCTCGGTGCAGAGATCACCAGACAGACCGGAAAGGGACTTCCGGAAGACACGATCGTGATCAACTGTCACGGAGCCGGCGGACAGAGTTTCGGTGCTTTTATCCCTAAGGGTCTTACACTGAACCTTACCGGTGATAGCAACGACTACTTCGGAAAGGGACTTTCCGGTGGTAAACTGATCGTCAAAGTTCCGGAAAAAGCAGCTTACAAACCGGAAGAAAACATCATCATCGGTAACGTTGCACTCTACGGTGCTACCAGTGGATATGCATTTATCAACGGTGTTGCCGGAGAACGTTTTGCAGTCCGTAACTCAGGTGCTTACGCAGTTGTAGAGGGTGTCGGCGAGCACGGATGCGAGTATATGACAGGCGGTCGTGTCGTAGTCCTCGGACGCACCGGAAAGAACTTCGCAGCAGGTATGAGCGGCGGTATCGCTTACGTACTTGATGTTGAGAACAAACTTTACAAAAACATCAACAAGGCAATGATCTCTATCGAAAAAGTAGAGAACAAATATGATAAGAAAGAACTTCGTGATCTGATCGAAGCCCATGTTGCGGCAACAGGCTCCAAACTGGGTGCAAAAGTGCTTGCTGACTTTGATGCTTACCTGCCGCACTTTAAGAAACTGATTCCGAACGAATATAAAAAGATGCTTACACTCAGCGCCAAACTGGAAGAAAAAGGACTGACAAGTGAGCAGGCACAGATGGAAGCATTTTACGAAAGCATCGGAGCAAAGCATTAAGGAGGATGAGGAAACATGGGAAAGCCAACAGGATTTTTAGAATATAACAGAGAGACAGCCAAAGTACTGCCGCCAAAGGTCCGGATTGCCAATTTCAATGAGTTCCGGACTCCACTCAGCAAAGAAAAACAGAAACTTCAGGGGGCACGCTGCATGGCATGCGGCGTTCCTTTCTGCCAGTCAGGAATGATGCTCGGAGGAATGGCATCCGGCTGTCCTCTGCACAACCTTGTTCCTGAGACAAACGATCTGGTATATACAGGAAACTGGAAACAGGCATATTTGAGACTTTCCAAGACACACAGTTTTCCGGAGTTTACTTCCAGAGTGTGTCCTGCACTCTGCGAGGCAGCCTGCACCTGTAACTTAAACGGAGAGCCGGTTTCCACAAAGGAAAACGAAAGAGCAATCATTGAGACCGCTTACAAAGAAGGCTGGGTCCAGCCGCAGAAACCGAATGTCCGCACCGGCAAGACCATCGCCGTGATCGGAAGCGGTCCATCCGGACTTGCAGCAGCACAGCAGCTCAATAGACGAGGCCACAGTGTTACAGTTTATGAAAGAAGCGACCGCCCGGGCGGACTTCTCCGCTACGGTATCCCGAACATGAAACTGGAGAAATCTGTAATAGACAGAAGAATCCGTCTCATGGAAGAAGAAGGAGTAAAATTTGTCCTCAATACAAACGTGGGCAAGGACATCAAGGCAGAAGACCTGCTGAAACAGTATGACAGAGTCGTGCTTGCCTGCGGAGCTTCCAACCCGCGTGACATAAAAGTGCCTGGAAGAGAGGCAAAAGGGATTTATTTCGCAGTAGACTTCCTCGGAATGGTCACAAAGACACTTCTCGACAGCAACTTCGAAAAAGTTCCATATGAACTGGCAAAAGGCAAACATGTCCTTGTCATCGGTGGTGGTGATACAGGAAATGACTGCGTAGGAACTTCCGTCCGTCTTGGTGCAAAATCTGTGACACAGCTTGAGATGATGCCGAAACCGCCGGTTGAGCGTGCTGCAAACAACCCGTGGCCGCAGTGGCCGAGAGTCCTCAAGACAGACTACGGCCAGGAAGAAGCGATCGCAGTCTTCGGACATGATCCACGGATCTATCAGACAACCGTCACCGAATTTATCGCTGACAAAAAAGGCAATGTGTGCAAGGCAAAGATCGTAGACCTCAAAGCACAAAAAGACGAAAAGACCGGAAGGATGATGATGGTTCCGGTTGAGGGAAGTGAGAAAGTGATCCCTGCAGATCTGGTCCTGATCGCAGCAGGATTCCTCGGAAGCCAGAAATACGTAACCGATGCATTTCACGTAGCGATCAATGGAAGAACAAACGTTGAGACAAAACCGGATGCCTACGCAACTTCTGTACCGAGAGTCTTCACAGCTGGCGACATGCACAGAGGACAGTCTCTGGTCGTATGGGCGATCCGCGAGGGCCGCGAAGCCGCCAAAGCCGTAGATGAATCCCTGATGGGTTATACAAATCTCTGAAAAAAGACGTTGACAAAGACCATGCCGGTTGCTATAATACCTGCATGAACAAAGGCGTTCTTTTGGAGGGTAAACCTTCCGAAAGTACGCCTTTTTTGTTTTTATTTTCAATAGATAAGGAGAGAATGGCATGGGGAATTATACCAGAGAAGAAATATTACAGATGGTTGAGGAGGAAGACGTAGAATTCATCCGCCTTCAGTTTACTGATATGTTCGGTGCGATCAAGAATATCGCTGTTACGACCCGGGAACTTCCCCGTGCGTTAGCGAATCAGTGTATGATCAACGGCGAACAGATCGCAGGGATGGATCCTGAAAAGGGATCTGATCTTTATCTTCGTCCGGTGCTGGATACGTTTGCTATCCTGCCGTGGCGTCCGCAGCAGGGAAAAGTTGCGAGAATGATCTGCAATCTCTACTGGCCGGATGGTACACCATACAAAAACAGCCCGAGATATATTCTTGAGAGAGTAGCCGAAGAGGCGGAGCAGGAAGGATATACCTGCTACATCGATCCGGAGTGTGAGTTTTTTCTTTTCCACACAGACGATAATGGCAATCCGACAACCGTAACACACGAAAAAGCAGGATACCTGGATATGAGTCCGCTGGATCTTGGCGAGAATGCAAGACGTGACATGGTGCTGACTCTCGAGGATATGGGAATGGAAGTAGAATCCTCCCATCATGAAGCAGCTCCGGCACAGCATGAGATTGATTTCAGCTATGGTGAGATCCGTGATATCGCAGACTGCATCATGACATTCAAGATGGCAGTCCGTATTGTTGCAAAGCGTCATGGCCTTCATGCAACTTTTATGCCGAAGCCAAGAGCAGAGGTAAATGGTTCCGGAATGCACATCCAGTTTTCTGTATTCAAAAATGGAAGAAATCTGTTTGAAGACGCAGATCATCCGGGAGAATTAAGTGAAGAGGCCCGTTATTTTATCGGAGGACTTCTTGCACACAGCAAGGAGATGGCACTGATCACTAATCCTCTCGTGAATTCCTACAAGCGTCTTGTTCCTGGATATGATGCACCGACAGAACTTACCTGGACAGAGAATAATCAGAATTCACTTGTCCGCATCCCTGTGACAAGAGGAGAGGGAACAAGAGTGGAACTGAGAAGTCCGGATGCATCTTCCAATCCGTACCTGGTGTTTGCAGTATGTCTTGCAGCCGGACTGGATGGGATCCGAAACAAAATTTCTCCTACAAAATCGTCAAATATCGCAACACAGGATCAGGAGACAGAGCATCTTCCGGAAACACTCAAAGATGCGATCGAGCTTTTTGAAAACAGCACCTGGATCCGGGGAATACTGGGCGAAGAATTCTGCAGGACTTATCTTGCACAGAAGAAAGATGAGTGGCTGCGTTATACCAGACAGGTAACTGACTGGGAAGTAGAAGAATACCTGTATCGCCTGTAAGCATAAGACAAAAAATAGGAGAACACTTGTATGAGCAGCATTGTGATCGCATTACCCAAAATCGAAGATGCAAAAAAAATCCGTGCGGTTCTGGCGCGGCACGGATTTACCGTTGCATCTGTATGTACAACCGCATCAAATGCTCTGTCAAGTGCTTCCGAACTTGGAAGCGGCGTACTGATCTGCAGTCATCGGCTTCCGGATATGAATTATCTTGATCTTTCAGAGTGTATGCCAAGAGATTTTGAAATGCTGCTTCTTGCGTCTGCAAGAGTGATCTGTGAAGTGCCGACATCGATCCTGTCGGTACAGATGCCGGTCAAAGCAAGCGACCTTGTCAACACAGTAAATATGATCCTGACGCAGCAGGAGCGAAGAAAAAGAAAAGAAAAAAAGAAACCAAAGGCACGATCCTGGAAAGAACAGAACTATATATCCAATGCAAAAATGATGCTGATGCAGCGAAATCATTTAAGTGAAGATGAAGCCTACCGTTATATCCAGAAATCCAGCATGGATTCCGGAACGAACATGGTAGAAACAGCACAGATGCTTTTGATGCTTTTATATGATGAATAATAATAGAAACTTTTAAGAGACTTATAATATGGAGGATGAGGAAATGGAGTTTTTGGATGGTACATGGAAAAAAGAAGTTACTTCGTGGGAAGCACTGTTAGGAGAGGAACTTCTGGATCAGGAAGTTGTTCTGGAAGGAGCCGTTCACAGCATCCGAAATATGGGCGATGTTGCGTTCGTGATCCTCAGAAGAAGAGAGGGACTTTTTCAGACTGTTTTTGAAAATGAAAAGGCAAATCTTTCCATTCATGATCTCAAAGAGGCAATGACACTTCGCGTGAAAGGGATCCTGAATGCAGAAGAACGTGCGCCTCATGGAAGAGAGATCCGCATCAGAGAAATTGAGATCCTGTCACAGCCGGCAGAGCCGATGCCGCTGGCGATCGACAAATGGAAATTAAACACATCTCTGGAGGCAAAACTGAATTTACGTCCGATCGCACTCCGTAACATCCAGGAACGTTCCAAATTCAAGATCCAGGAAGCGTTGACACGTGCTTTCCGTGATTACCTCTATGAGAACGGTTTCACAGAGATCCACACACCGAAGATCGGGGCAAGAGGAGCCGAGGGTGGAGCAAACCTTTTCAAATTCAGCTACTTCCACAAACCGGCGGTCCTCGCACAGAGCCCGCAGTTCTACAAACAGATGATGGTCGGTGTGTTTGACAGAGTATTTGAGACAGGACCGGTATTCCGTGCAGAGAAACACAATACCAAACGTCACTTAAACGAATATACCAGTCTTGACTTTGAGATGGGATACATCGACAGCTTTGAAGAGATCATGGCAATGGAAACAGGATTTCTTCAGTATGCAGTAGCACTTCTTCAGAAAGACTACGCAAAGGAACTTCAGATCCTTAAAGTACAGCTTCCAAAAGTCGACAAGATCCCGGCCGTTCGTTTTGACAAAGCCAAAGAACTGGTTTCCGAGAAATATAACCGTAAGATCCGCAACCCATACGATCTGGAGCCAGAAGAAGAAGCCCTGATCGGAAGATACTTCAAAGAAGAATACGATGCGGACTTTGTATTTGTAACTCATTATCCGTCCAAGAAACGTCCGTTCTACGCAATGGATGATCCGAGTGATGAGAAGTTTACCTTAAGTTTTGACCTTCTTTTCCACGGACTGGAAGTAACGACCGGCGGACAGAGAATCCATGACTACGATCAGCTCAAAGCCAAGATCGCAGCAAGAGGCATGGAAGAAGAAGGAATGGAGCAGTATCTGGATACCTTCAAACATGGCATGCCGCCACATGGAGGACTTGGTATTGGTCTGGAACGTCTGACCATGCAGCTTCTTGGAGAAGAAAACGTCCGTGAAGCGTGTCTGTTCCCGAGAGACCTGAACAGACTGGAGCCGTAAGAGAAGGAGGAAAAGTCAGATGGCAAAGATCATAGATGACGAAACAATCGAAAACGTATGTATCCTCGCAAAACTTTCCTTAGGTGAGGAAGCCAAGGCAAAAGCAAAGCAGGACATGCAGAAAATGCTGGATTATGTAGAAAAACTGGACGAACTGGATACAGATGGCGTGGAGCCTCTGTCCCATATCTTTGGTGATGAAAATGTATTCCGTGATGACGTTGTGACAAACGGAGACAACAAAGAAGCAATGCTTGCAAACGCACCAAAGGAAAAAGAAGGACAGTATCAGGTACCGAAGACCATAGGATAGGAGAATGAGGATGGAACTGCAGACAATGACAGCCCTGGAGCTGTCAAAAAAGATCAGACAGCGTCAGGTCAAAGTAGCGGACGGTGTCAAAGAGGTTTTTGATCAGATAGAGAAAAAAGAGGGTAAAGTACACGCATATCTTGACCTTTATAAGAAAGACGCTCTTGCAAGAGCAAAAGAAGTCGAAAAAGGAATCATGGACGGCACCTACACCGGACCGCTCGCCGGAGTGCCGATCGCAGTCAAAGACAACATTTGTATCAAAGGCAAAAAAACAACCTGTGCATCAAAAATATTAGAGAACTTCGTACCACAGTATAACGCAGAAGTCATCGACCGTCTGGAAAAAGCCGGAATGATCGTGATCGGAAAGACAAACATGGATGAGTTTGCCATGGGAAGTACCACAGAAACTTCTGCTTACGGTGTGACAAGGAACCCGTGGGATCTGGAACACGTTCCGGGAGGTTCTTCCGGCGGTTCCTGTGCGGCAGTTGCAGCAGGAGAAGCCTTTATGGCTTTAGGTTCTGACACCGGCGGCTCTATCCGTCAGCCAAGTTCTTTTTGCGGCGTGACCGGGATCAAACCAACTTACGGAACCGTATCCCGTTATGGACTGGTAGCTTATGCTTCCTCTCTTGACCAGATCGGACCGGTCGGAAAAGACGTGGCAGACTGTGCCGCACTTCTTGAAGTGATCGCAGGACATGACCCGAAAGACAGCACTTCCCTCGACCGCAAAGACCTTGATTTCTCAAAGAGCATTGAGGAGAAGAAACTTCTCGGAATGAAGTTCGGCGTGCCGAAAGAATTCCTCGCCAAAGGTCTTGATCCGGAAGTCAAAGATGCTTTTATGGAGACGCTCAAAGTCCTCACCTCACAGGGTGCGATCGTAGAATTTTTCTCCGTAGAGACAATGGAATATATGATCCCTGCCTATTATATCATTGCCAGCGCGGAGGCAAGCTCCAACCTGGAACGTTTCGATGGTGTAAAATATGGCTATCGTGCAGCAGAGTACGAGGGACTCCACGATATGTACAAAAAGACCAGAACAGAAGGATTCGGCGAGGAAGTCAAACGCCGTATCATGCTTGGTTCCTTCGTTTTAAGTTCCGGTTATTACGATGCTTATTACCTGAAAGCACTTCGTACCAAAGCCCTGATCAAACAGGAATTTGATCGTGCTTTTGATAAATATGATGTGATCCTTGCACCGGCTGCTCCGTACACAGCACCAAAGATCGGAGAAAGTCTCAAGGACCCGCTTGCCATGTATCTTGGCGATATCTATACCGTTGCCGTCAACCTCTGCGGTCTGCCTGGGATCACCGTTCCGTGCGGACAGGACAAGGCAGGCATGCCGATCGGTATCCAGATGATCGGAAACTGCTTCGGAGAACACAAGATCCTCCGTGCAGCGGCTGCTTATGAAGCAGAAAGAGGGGCATTCCCGACTCCTCTGAAAGGAGGCAAAGAGGCATGAAACAGTATGAAACCGTCATTGGTCTTGAAGTCCATGTAGAACTTGCAACAAAAACAAAGATCTTCTGTGGATGCTCTACAGAGTTTGGTGGAGCACCGAATACACATACCTGCCCGGTCTGCACCGGTATGCCGGGTTCCCTGCCGGTACTGAATCGTCAGGTCGTAGAATTTGCACTCAAAGCCGGTATCGCGGCAAACTGCCAGATCAACCAGTACTGCAAATTCGACAGAAAGAACTATTTCTACCCGGATAACCCGCAGAACTACCAGATCTCACAGCTTTACCTGCCGATCTGCCACGATGGCTGGGTAGAGATCGAAACTTCCGCCGGAAAGAAAAAGATCCGTATCCACGAAATGCATATGGAAGAAGATGCCGGAAAGCTGATCCATGATGAATGGGAAGACTGCTCTCTGGTTGACTATAACCGAAGCGGCGTGCCGCTGATCGAGATTGTATCCGAGCCGGATATGAGAAGTTCTGAGGAAGTTATCGCATACCTCGAGAAACTTCGCTGCATGATGCAGTATCTCGGTGTATCTGACTGTAAATTACAGGAAGGTTCCATGCGTGCCGATGTCAACCTGTCTGTCCGTGAAGTCGGCAGTGAGACATTCGGAACAAGAACCGAGATGAAGAACCTGAACTCCTTCAAGGCGATCGCAAGAGCCATCGAGGGCGAGAGAGAGCGTCAGATCGAGCTGATCGAAGAAGGCAGAGTCGTTGTCCAGGAAACCCGCCGCTGGGATGACAACAAAGAATCTTCCCATGCCATGCGTTCCAAAGAGGATGCCAAAGATTACCGTTACTTCCCGGACCCGGATCTTCCGCCGATCCATATTTCCGATGCATGGATCGATGAGATCCGCACTTCCCAGCCGGAACTCCGCGAGGAAAAACAGCTTCGTTATCAGGAAGAATTTGAGCTTCCGGCATACGATGCAGGAATCCTTACCGAGTCCAGACACCTTTCTGAGCTTTTTGAGGAAGTTGCAAACCTCTGCGGCAGCCCGAAGAAAGCAGCCAACTGGTTCATGGGTGAAGTACTCCGTCTGACCAAGGACAAGGGCCTTGATGTGGAAAAAGTTTCTTTTACACCGAAACACCTCGCCGACCTGATCCAGATGGTAGAGAAAAAAGAAGTCAGCGCACAGAATGCAAAGAAAGTCTTCGAAAAAGTCTTTGATGAGGATATCGAACCAGTATCCTATATCGAAGAACACGGCCTCAAGATCGTAGAAGACACAGGACTTCTCAACGACATCTTACAGAAGATCATGGATGAGAACCCTGGACCGCTCGCAGAACTTCTTGGCGGTAAAGAAAAAGTATTCGGATTCTTTGTCGGTAAGATGATGAGAGAACTCAAAGGCAAGGCAAGCCCGGACGCAGTCCGTGAAGCACTTGTAAAAGAAGTGGAGAAAAGAAAAAATCAATAATGCTTCAGAAGAGAAGCGCAAACATAGAGATGAGGAGAATATATTATGGTAACAGTAAATAAAAATTATCTGAAACTGCCGGGAAGCTATCTTTTTTCCACAATTGCAAAAAAAGTAGCCGCATATCAGACTGCAAATCCGGATGTAGAGATCGTACGTCTTGGAATCGGTGATGTCACACAGCCGCTTGTACCGGCGATCATTGATGCACTTCACAAATCTGTCGATGAGATGGCAAATGCCGAGACTTTCCACGGCTATGCACCGGATCTCGGATACGAATTCTTAAGAAGCGCGATCGCAAAAAATGATTACGAGGCACGCGGATGCCAGATCAGTGCAGATGAGATCTTTGTTTCTGACGGAGCAAAGAGTGATTCCGGAAACATCCAGGAGATCTTTGGCACAGACAACAAAGTGGCAGTCTGCGACCCGGTTTACCCTGTTTATGTAGACACAAACGTAATGGCAGGACGTACCGGCGAATACAATAAGAAAAACGAAAACTTTGACGGCGTGATCTACATGCCGTGTCTGGAATCCAACGGATTCCTGCCGGAACTTCCGGTAGAAACACCGGATCTGATCTATCTCTGCTTCCCGAACAACCCGAGTGGTGCAGCGATCACAAAGGACAAACTTCAGGAGTGGGTAGACTATGCAAACAAGAACGGTGCAGTGATCATCTATGATGCCGCTTACGAGGCATATATCACAGAGGAAGATGTGCCGCACAGCATTTATGAGTGTGAAGGTGCACGTACCTGTGCGATCGAGCTGAGAAGCTTTTCCAAGAATGCGGGATTTACCGGCGTTCGTCTTGGATTCACTGTTGTTCCGAAAGACCTTGTCCGCGAAGGTGTTGCACTTCATGATCTCTGGGCAAGACGTCATGGGACCAAATTCAATGGTGCCCCATATATCGTACAGCGCGCCGGCGAAGCTGTCTATTCCCCGGAAGGAAAAGCACAGTTAAAAGAGCAGGTTGCCTACTATATGAGAAATGCTCATACGATCTACAACGGTCTGAAAGAAGCGGGCTATTCCGTATCCGGCGGTGTGAACGCTCCATACATCTGGCTCAAAACACCGAACAACATGAGCTCCTGGGATTTCTTTGATTATCTTCTGAAGACAGCACACGTTGTCGGAACTCCGGGATCAGGATTCGGAGCACACGGAGAAGGCTTCTTCCGTCTGACCGCATTCGGAACCTACGAAAATACCTTAGAAGCGATCCGCAGGATCACAGCTTTATAAAAATTTATTTAGGAAAACTGGCAGCAGGGTGTCGAAATGGCACCCTGTTTTTTGCGTGATACCCCCCTGGTGAGATTGGCATTGCCAGAAAGAAGATAATAACGTATAATCAAGTGCAGAATAAACGACAGATGAGGAGTGGCTGATTATGTACTATGAAACAACAAAAGAACTGCTTGCTTTTATCAAAAAAAGCCCTACGGCATTCCACGCTGTAGAAGAAATGCAGGCGAGACTGACGGAAGATGGATTCCAGGTGCTTTCGGAGAAGGAACACTGGAAGCTTACACCGGGAGGGAAATATGTGGTGACGCGGAACCATTCTGCGCTGATCGCTTTTACCATACCGGAGAAGGAATCCTGGAAGTTTCATATCATCGCCAGCCACAGCGATTCACCGTCTTTTAAGATCAAAGAAAACCCGGAGATCGTTGTAGAGAAGACTTACGTGAAACTGAATGTCGAAAAGTACGGCGGGATGCTGATGGCACCGTGGTTTGACCGTCCGCTGTCCATTGCCGGAAGAGTGATCGTGCGAAAAGATGGAAAGTTAGAAGAAAAACTGATCGATTTCGACAGGAACCTCGTGATGATCCCGAACCTCGCGATCCATATGAACCGGGAGGCAAACAGCGGCGTTTCCTATAATCCGCAGAAGGATATGCTGCCGTTGTTCAGCATGGGAGGTTCTGATGTGTCACTGCAGAAACTTCTGAGCACACAGCTTGATGTAGAAGAAAAAGATATCCTGAGCCATGATCTTTTTCTTTACAACCGCATGGAAGGCTCCATATGGGGCGCAGAGAACGAATTCGCATCCAGCGCCAGACTGGACGACCTGCAGTGCGCTTTTGCCTCTCTGAAGGGCTTTCTGGGCGCACAGAAGCAGGACTGCATTGCGGTGCACTGTGTCCTTGACAATGAAGAAGTCGGAAGCGGCACGAAGCAGGGAGCGGCATCCACCTTCCTCAAAGATACGCTTCTCCGCATCAACAGTGGACTTGGAAGAACCTACGAGGAATATCTGATGACACTTGCGGACAGCTTCATGATCTCCGCAGACAATGCCCATGCGCTCCACCCAAATTATACAGATAAGGCAGACCCGGTCAACCATCCGCTTCTGAATAAAGGAATCGTGATCAAATACAATGCAAACCAGAAATACTGCACAGATGCAGTGTCAGCGGCTGTGTTCAAAGATCTCTGCGACAGGGCAGGTGTTCCGTGGCAGACATTTGTCAACCGTTCTGACATTCCGGGCGGTTCCACGCTTGGAAATATCTCCAACACGCAGGTCCCGATGAATACGGTGGATATCGGCCTGCCACAGCTTTCCATGCATTCTCCGTATGAGACAGCAGGGGTGAGGGACACAGAGTATTTTGTTAAGGCAGCAAAGGAATTTTTTGCATAAACAGGCATAAGAAGAGGGAAAGAGAATGAATACAGACAAAAAAGCAGTTTTTTTTGATGCAGACGGTACGATCTGCGATATTGAAAAAGGAGTTCCGGACAGTGCGGTAGAGGCAATCCGTAAATTAAGGGAAAACGGACATGAGGCGTGGCTGTGCACCGGAAGAAGCAGGGCTTTTGTCCCGGGCTATCTGGAACAGATCCCGTTTACCGGTATGATCAGCGCATGCGGCGCGACTATTGAAAAAGACGGACAGCGGCTTTATAACAAAGAGATGCCGGTGGAAGTGGCGAAACTTTCCGTGGAGACTCTGCGTAAATACGGTCTGATCCCGGTCATGGAAGGTGCAGATTTCATGTACTATGACAAGGATGAGTATACGAATGAAGTCAACTGGTACCGTGACCTGATCACAGAGGCTCTTGGACCGAAATGGCGGCCGATCCGCGGTTATGAGGACAGCATGCATATCAACAAGATCAGTGCCAAGATGACAGAGGGCTGCAACGACGAAGAGGCATGCAGGGAACTGTCACAGTATTATGACGTGATCCGCCATGAGAACAATGCGTTTGTGGGAACAACGATCGAGCTGGTTCCGAAGGGCTGCAATAAGGCTGTCGGAATCGCTGCAGTCTGCCGTATCTTTGACATTCCGTGGGAAAGCACTGTAGTCTTTGGGGACAGCAACAATGACCTGTCCATGTTTGAATATGCAGCGACAAAGGTGGCCATGGGAAATGGTTCCCAGAAGATCCGTGAACTGGCAGATTATGTGACCACAGATATGTTTCACTATGGAATCCGAAACGGTCTCACAAAACTCGGTCTGATCTGAGAAGGCAGGAGAAAAAGTTATGAAATATGGAAAAATAAGAATCGAAGACGGCAATCTTATCTTCGCAAAAAGAATGCTGATCAATTATCTGCCATGTAAGGACATTTTGTGGGCGTATATGCGAAGAGAAGGTGTGGAAGGTGGGCGGCAGAAGCAGTTCAGCACCAGCTCTCTTGTGATCATCACCCGGCGAAAAAAACGCTATGAATTTGAGATGACGGACAAAGAGATCAGAGACTGCATCCAGCTTCTCAAAGTCCTGAATCCGAAACTTGCAACAGGTTTTCCGAAGGGTGCGAGGATTCCGCTCCAGAGCCTTCCGAATACCCGCGATCTCGGAGCACTTGCCACGAAGGATGGAAGACATATCCTTCCGCGCAGGCTTCTGAGGAGCGGTAATCTGTATCATATGTCTCTTCAGGACCAGGATACGCTCCTCGATGAGTATCATCTGTCGACGGTTGTCGATTTTCGTACCAGAATGGAAGTCCTGGAAAAACCGGATACCGTTCTTGAGGGAGTGGAGTACCATGAGATCTCAATCGTGGATGAAGAAACTCTTGGCATTACCCGTTCCGGAAATCTGCTGGAAATGCTTCTGAAATTTGACCAGCCGATCGATGAGTTCATGCAGAAACAGTATGTTTCTTTTGTGCGGGATGATTTTTCGGTCAAACAGTATGCCCGTTTTCTGGATGTCATCCTGCAGCAGGAAGAGGGTGCCGTCCTGTGGCACTGCAGCATGGGTAAAGACAGGGTCGGCGTTGGAACGGCACTTCTTCTCTATGCGCTTGGGGTACCGACGGAGACGATCATGGAGGACTATCTCCGTACCAACCGCTGCCTGGAGGAAGACCAGCAGCATATGATCCGGCTTCTGGAAACCAAGATGATCGTGGACAATGAAGTGATGGACAAGATCAAGGCACTGTACCGTGTCAAGGAAGAATATCTGGAGGCGGTTTTTGACGCGATCAGACAAGATTATGGTTCCGAAGAGATGTTTTTGAAGAGGGCTCTCTACATGACTCCAAAGGCAGTCGACTCTCTTCGCAAAAAATATCTTGTATAAAATGCAAAAAAGGTAAGAAAAACCACGAAATATATGCATAGATATACAAATACAGCAAAATTTGACGTTGACAAACGGGCTAATGTTGTTATAATGTAAAACATGCAAACGATTTTACAATGGAATTGTTTACAAGGTTAAAGTGATGAAAGCAGGTGGGTTATGCAAAAGAGAATTTTGTCCCTGTTAGTAGATAACACCGCAGGTGTATTGAGCCGGATCTCCGGACTTTTCAGCCGACGCGGTTACAATATTGACAGCCTGACAGTTGGTGTGACTGCAGATGAGCGTTATTCCAGAATGACAGTTGTATGCAGTGGAGATTCCATGATCCTGGAACAGATCACCAAACAGCTTGCCAAGCTGGTAGATGTAAGAGACATCAAGGTTCTTGAGCCGGACAACAGTGTGAGCAGAGAACTGGTTCTTGTGAAGGTCGCAGCAAGACCGGAGCAGAGAGAGGGAATCATTTCCATCGCAAATATTTTCCGTGCCAACGTCATTGATGTCGGCAAGACTTCTCTGGTCATTGAGATGACAGGAAGCAAGAGCAAGCTGAGTGCTCTGATCGACCTTCTGGGAGAGTATGAGATACTGGAACTTGCAAGAACTGGTATTACCGGACTTTCCAGAGGTGCCAGTGATGTGAAATTCTTATAGGAGTTTTACATAATAACAGTGTTTGCTAAGGGTAACAGCCCTTAACGATAAATTATGAAAAAATTTACAAATAGCTTAGGAGGAAACAAAGATGGCAAACAGGATTTTTTACCAGGAAGACTGTAATTTAGGATTACTGGATGGTAAGACCATTGCGATTATCGGTTATGGCAGCCAGGGACATGCACATGCACTGAACTTAAAGGAATCAGGCTGCAATGTCATTGTTGGTCTGTATGAGGGAAGCAAGTCCTGGAAGAAAGCCGAGGAGCAGGGCTTTAAAGTATATACAGCAGCGGAAGCAGCAAAACAGGCTGATATCATCATGATCCTGATCAATGATGAAAAACAGGCTAAACTTTACAAAGAAGATATCGAGCCGAACCTTGAAGAAGGCAACATGCTGATGTTCGCTCATGGTTTCAACATTCATTTCGGATGTATCGTTCCACCAAAGAACGTAGATGTTACTATGATCGCACCAAAGGCACCAGGACATACAGTAAGAAGCGAATATCAGGCAGGTAAAGGAACTCCTTGTCTGGTAGCTGTTGAGCAGGATTATACAGGTAAAGCACTTGACAAAGCACTTGCTTATGGTCTTGCAATCGGCGGAGCAAGAGCTGGTCTTCTTGAGACTACATTCCGTACAGAAACAGAAACAGACCTGTTCGGTGAGCAGGCAGTTCTCTGTGGTGGTGTTGTTGCACTTATGCAGGCTGGTTTCGAAACACTTTGCGAAGCTGGATATGACCCGAGAAATGCATACTTCGAATGTATCCATGAGATGAAACTGATCGTTGACCTGATCTATCAGTCAGGATTTGCAGGAATGAGATACTCTATCTCCAACACTGCTGAATATGGCGATTACATCACAGGACCGAAGATCGTTACAGCAGAAACAAAGAAAGCTATGAAACAGATCCTGACAGACATTCAGGATGGTACATTCGCAAAAGAATTCCTGCTTGATATGTCTGACGCTGGAAAACAGGTTCATTTCAAAGCAATGAGAAAACTGGCTTCCGAGCATCCGTCAGAAAAAGTCGGCGAGGAGATCCGTAAACTGTACAGCTGGAACGGCGAGGATAAACTCATCAATAACTAAGGAAATTTTAAGGCGCACCCGTCAGGGTGCGTCTTTTTTTGATGTTTTCTGACTTTTGGCTGTCGAAACAGGGGGAACGAATCTGGTTGACTTTCTTTGGCTCACAGCGTATGATAAGACCATCTGAAACAACGGCAGACATCTCTGCCACGGACTCTTCTTCTGAAGAGGATCTTTAGAATTCCATTTTTATTATTTTTTAATTTTAACTGCAAAGGGGCGTACTCTATGACGGGACTTTTGCGGGGCAGGCCTCCGCCGTAAGATCAATAAAATATCCTACATAAAAAGAAAGGCAGGATTTATGAAAACAGCAGAAAAAGCAGGACGGCTTTTTTTCGCGGTGCTTGGACTTGCAGGTCTGCTGTTGCTGATACTTCCCCGGGCCGGAATTTCTGTAGATATGGTTCTGTCCGGTTCCATGGAACCAAAGATCAGGACGGGAGGACTTGTATTTACAGATACCAGCCGGAAAGACCCTCAGATCGGAGATATCATCACATACAGCCTGAATGACAGTTTTGTGACACATCGTGTTATACGCAGAGAAGGCAGTATGCTGATCACAAAGGGCGATGCAAATGACGGGGAAGACCTGGCACCGGTAAGTGCAGGGCAGGTGCTCGGAACGGTAGTGTTTACAATACCGTTTCTTGGATATATGGCAGCTTTTATGAGACGAAAGACAATTTGGGCCATATGTATGCTGATGATTTCGCAGGAATTGATTTTTATAGTTCAGAATGAACTGACAGAAAGGAGAGCGCGAAAGAAAGCGCGGGCAAAAATATGAAAACAAACAAAAAAAGAAACCTCAAAAAAGCAGGATTTGTAGCAGGAGTTTTATGTCTGGCATCTATCGGTGGTGTATCTGCTTATCTGACAGATTTTGATAAAGCAGATAACCAGTTTACCGTCGGCAAAGTATCTATTGATCTGGACGAGCCTGGATTTAAACCGGAAGAACAGACAAAAATTGAGCCGGGAAAAGACGTAAAAAAAGATCCACAGATCAAAAATACAGGAGTAAATGATGCATTCGTCTATCTGGAAGTATCCATTCCGATGGCAGAAGTAGAGGCAGCATCAGAAGATGGAACACGATTAGGCAAAAGAGAACAGGAACTGTTTTCTTTCCAGACGCCGACAAACTGGACAAAATTAAGCTCCAAAAAAACAGGAGATAATCAGGTCTATGTCTATGCATATAATGAAGTGTTGAAGCCGGAGCAGACAACAAACACTTTGTTTGATTCTGTAAAATTCCTCAATATCATTGAGGGGCAGATCGATGAGAAAAATCTGAGCATTCCGATCAGAGCCTATGCAATTCAGACATCGTATACCGGAGGAGATTCTGCAAGTGTTGTTGACCAGGCAAGAACAGCGTATGAGAAATATGTAAATCAGAATAAAGGACAGGAAGGTCAGGTTACTCCGTAAGAAAGTGCAGAAAGAAAGCAGGTAGTAAGACATGAAAAACAGGAAGAAACTGGCTGTCGCATGTGCGGCGACACTGGGCTTCATCCTTGGAATCGGTGGTACGAATGCATATCTGACTTCTTATGATCAGGTAGTAAACGTGGTTGGCATGGGGAAGAACACGACAAATATCGTAGAAGAATTTCCCACACCATCACCTCTGCCCGGAGATGAAGATTCTGAACTTCCAAAAACAGTATGGGTCGCAAATGGAAATGTGCAGGGCGAAGAGGCTTCGGTCGACTGTTATGTAAGGGTATCACTGGGGTATTCCAACTCTGATATAGGCAGGGCAGTGACATTGAAGCAGATAGATCGGACAAACTGGGTGGAAGCAGATGACGGATTTTATTATTACAAAAAAGTCCTCCGGGAAGGAGAGAAGACAACGCCTCTCTTTTCAGGAATCTCCGTAGATTCTTCGAAACTTGAAAAGACATATCTGGATCAGATCGATGCATTTGAAGTACAGGTTTATGAGGAGTCTGTGCAGGCTGCCGGATTTGAGGATTACAGAAGTGCCTGGGAATTTTATCGGACTTAAAGGATGGAAGAACTATGAGGAAAAGAACAAAGATAGCGGCAGGAATTCTTTCTTTGAGCATCCTGGGGATATCAGGCGTGTATGGATATTTTTCGGACACTTTGCAGGTTGTGAACCATATCTCTGTGGGGGATATCAAGATCAGTGTGGAAGAATTTGAAAAGAAGGGAACAAAAGAAGTTCTTTACAACAATAAAGGAGATGTCCTTCCCGGGGCAGTGGTATCCAAGATCCCAAGGATCACAAACCGTGCTCTTCCGTGCTGGGTGCGCGCCAGAATCTTGTATACAAATGACCGGAAAGAACTGGAAGGTCTGGACGATACGAAACTTTCCGGTTTTTCTTCTAAATGGATCAAACGCGGAGAGTACTATTATTACACCAGTATCCTGAAGAGAAAAGAGACGGTCGATCTGTTCCAGAGTGTACATATTCCGGCATCCTGGAAAAAGGAGCATGAGCTTCAGAAACTGGGGCTGACCATTCAGGCAGAAGCAATCCAGGCAGCGAATTTCACACCGGATTTCAGTGCCATGTCGCCATGGGGAAATCAGCTGATTCGGCAGTGTATCCATGAAGAAGACGGAGCAATGACCTGCAAAAAGCCGCAGACGAAGCTGTCAGTGGAATTTAACGGAAAGGCGCATAAACTCCTGTCTGTGCCGGGAGATTTTTTTACAAATCTCGGAACTGCGATGCCGGGAGATGTGCTTACAGATACGATCACAGTGTCCAATACTACAGACAGTGCGGCGGAAATTTTGTTCCGAACCAGCACGGAAGGTAGAAACAGTGAGCAGATTGCGATGCTTAAGGATGTAAAACTTACCGTGGCAATGGGAAATAAGATTTTGTACAGCGGGACTTTGGATTCCACGGGTCTTGCCAGAAACAAAACGCTGGGAATTCTGGAAGCCGGACAGAAAGGAAGTATGAAGTTTCGGCTGGAGATTCCGGCAGAGTGGGATAACCGTATGGCACAGAAAAAAACAGATGTCACATGGATCTTTACTGTTAATGAAGAAGAAAAGACATCATCTTCCGATTCAACAGGAGGATCCGAAAGCGGGGAAAGTACTGCCCGGCCGGCAGTGACCAGAGATAACGGAAGCAAACAGGCAGACCATGTCAAAACAGGTGACTCGTCAGCAACAGAACTTCTGTTGATCCTTCTTCTTGCTTCTGGTGGCATGGTTCTTGTAATCAAAGCATGGAAAGGAGGCAGAGGAGTATGAAAAAAAGAATAATATCAGGAATTTTTGCTGCATTATTTGCTGTTTCTGCTGTTACGGGAATCTCTGCTGCCTCAGATTCTGTGTTTCAGGAAGAAATACAGGATGAGTTTCAGGATGCAGATGGAGATGAAGATATATTTATGCCCGGAGACGAAACAGAGAAAGCTGATGACGAAGATTTTTCAGAAGATGCGGACGGAGATTCTGCTGAGATATCCGAGACAGATTTTGAAGAAAATATGGAACCGGATTCTTTCGATGTGACAGTCAGAGCAGAACAGGGAACGATTGTATTTGAAACGGATCTTCTGCAGCTTAAAGAGGAACAGGAAAAGCTGAGTGCCGATGAACTTTTGCAGATGCAGGAACGAGAACATCTTTTTGTGGCAGGAGAAGCAGTGGGTTTCTATATCCATCCATTTGAAGGATATGAGTGCACAGAAGTAACAGCAGAAAGTGAAGGAGAAGCTGTTTCGGTAACTCTGGGAGAAGATCAGAGATATGAGTTTGTTATGCCGGAAAGTTCTGTGATTCTGAATGCAGAGTTTGAGAAAATTCCCGGGGAAGAAAATGAAGAAGCAGAGATTTTCAATGACGGAGAAGAAGCGGAAGCAGTAAGTACTTCTGCCAGGTCTACAGCAGTCAAGGCTGTGGCAGCAAATTATAAGATGAGACCAGAGTATGCCTTTGCATATGCTTTTCGAAAAGGTAAGACGAAACTTACGGAGGTGCAGGGGGCTTCTGCAAGCCTTCCGGCTAAACTGGATGCGCAGTTCGGTTGGTCCCAGAATGGTGCAACAAATTACAAGAATACCTTTTCGGCATGCAGTATTCAGAATGCTGCACAGAAGGGAAAAATTTCTGCAAAGTATACAAATGTAGGGGAATATAAGGGCAAAATTGTAGACCTGAAAATTACAGTGCCGGAATGGGGTACGGTAAGCTATACACATATGGGTGTTGACAATACTGTGATTTCTCCATGTATTCTGTTTTATAATGACAGGATTGCCTTTTCAACACTTTCTGTAGGAATTGTGCGCTTTAAGTTTGAGTTCTTCGATCATGAAACCGGAGATCAGATTTCTCCTAAAGGGCATGTGACGATGATGGACCTTGACGGAGGTCAGGGATTTCGTGTTTATGACGGATGGGGCGTAGATGCCATGTATATCCGAAGCGGGTACGAGCATCTACAGGCGACGACCGGAACTACAAGTAATGGAACGGTATACACAGAAGTATGTGCTCCAGAAGGAACATCAACAGATAACAACGATGTAAAAGGCTGGTGTCATGTAGATTTTAATAAGTCCTTTACAGTAAACTGGCTTGCAGGTGCGGGTGGACTGACAGGAAAAACTCCGTATTCAGCGTTTTTTATGTCAGGGGCACAGACAGTTGGAACCTATGAGCCGAATTCGGAACCTGAGAAGAAAGTCGGAGCTGTTGATTCGTCTTATAGCAGCATGAAACGACGTGAATCGGAATCGGATACAGCAGCGGAAAAACCTTATACTATCCCAAAGACCAAGGAATTTGATTATATGATCTCACAGACAGTTCTTCCGGGAGATTACAAAAAATTTGAGGTCACGGATCAGCTGGATTCCTGCCTGGAGTACAAAAGTGCTTCTGTCGAAACTGCTCAGGGGAATGATGTCACGCAGCAGTTCACGATCACTGCTACGAAGAATACAGTGAAGTTTGCGGCTGCGAACAGCTTCCTGAAGACTGATGCGGCCTGCAATAATGTAACCTATTATTTCAGGATCCATGTAAAAGCCAAAGCAGACAGTGTGATTGCCGCTCATGGGCATTATAAAGACGGTATTTATTATCATATTTCAAACCAGGCAAAACGACGTCTTGATTCCTCACAGATGGCAGACACCCAGGAAACAAATATGTCATGGGTACGTGGGATTATTGAAAGGAACTGCAGCATCCGCAAAACAGATGCGGCAGACAGCACGAAAGACCTGACAGGAGCAGTATTTCAGGCATATGCATGGGATGAACAGAAAAAGAGTTATGCCATTACGGGAGAGCAGTTTGCGTATACGGAGAAAACGAAATTATATACGAAAAAACTGCAATATACAGACCAGAACAAAGGAAAATTCAGACTGGTCGAGACACAGGCGCCAGAAGGATACCTTGGGAACTGGAAAGAAGATATCTCTATTCTGGACGAAAACCAGGACTTTGCGCTGGAAGTGTCAAATGAAGGAATACGTCCGCCATATGGTGAGATAACGATAACAAAAAAGATCCTGGAGAATGATATTATCTGGGCGCATGGAAATCCGGTTTTCCGGTTTGTGGTAAATGGAACAGATCGGAAAGGAAAAGCGCACAGTTACGAAAATTATGTAGAGTTCAGACAGGAAAATTACGAAAAACAGGGAGGCTATGCCGTTTTGAGCTGCACAATAGCCAAAGTTCCATTTGGAAGTTACACGATCAGTGAAAAAGAAACGCTGCGTTATAAATTTCAGGGCATCACAGCAAATACTCCCAATGTACAGATTACAGGCAGAGAAGGAACAGCAGTTCTGGACAGTATAAATGAGACAGCAGCAGTTACCTTTACCAATCTGAAAACACGTTATGACGGCTACAGTCATACAGATGTCGTGAGAAATATCATACCAGTCGCATAAAAGAATAAAATAAAACAAAAAGGCTTCCGAACGACCATAACGTCCAGAAGCCTTTCCTGTTGAATAAGAACATCGGGGAAATGGGATTTGAACCCATGACCTCACGGCCCCCAGCCGTGCGCGCTACCAAGCTACGCCATACCCCGAGAATATGTAGTATTATAGCAAGCAGAAAATACTTTTGCAACTGCTTTTTTTATTTTGATGGTCAATTGATTGAAATTGTCCAAAGAATATATTATAATGTAAAAAAACTGGAAAGGAGAGGAGGGAATGAAATTGGAAAGAAGTAGTTGGGCTGGCAGAACGATGCTGGTGGTATTCTTTTTTGCATTGATCCTTTCATGTGGAGCAGGGGATGTTCATGCGGCAGTGAATAGCAGCGCGAAGACTTCAGCATCCACTGGTAAGGGAAGTACTTCGAAAGTCAAGAAGGGACTTATCTGGGAAAAGGGTGGTTATCGCTATTATGTCAATAATAAACCTGTCCGGAATACATGGAAGATCATCAAAGGTAAATATTACTGGTTTCGTGAAAATGGCGTAGCAGCCAGAGGTGGGGCATGCAATGTAAGAGGGATATATTATGTATTTGATATGAACTCTCACAAAGTGACACCTGGAAGCACGAAAGTCGTAAAGATAAACACATACTGGTTTATCGTCAACAAATATGGTAAAGGCGTTGGCGGATGGCAGGAAGTAAACGGCAGAGTCTATTATGCTTACAAAAGTGGCAGATGCATAGTCAACAGGACTATAAGCGGTCTCAGGCTTGGCAAGAACGGATATGCGGTGGATACCATGCAGGCACGCTGTAAGATGGCAGCAAGGAGATTTATTGCAAATCATACAACAGCAGGTATGACCAATCGTCAGAAACTGCGGGCATGCTTTAATTATATTATAGGTTATAATAGATTTGTAGGAAGCATGGATCCTACCCCTGCTGAATTCAGAAGCCGCAGATGGGTATACAAATACGCAGTTCAGATGTTTGAAAACGGTCTGACAGGAAACTGTTATGGAATGGCAAGTGCAGTCGCAGCAGTTGCAAAGGAACTGGGATATCAGCCGTATGTGATCACTCTGGCAGAGGGACACAGCTTTGTGATGATAAATGGACGCTATTATGATAACATGTATGGAGCTTTATTTGATGCGGCTTCACGCCCGTCTTATGTAGCACAGTATAAAATAAAATTTTAAATAAAAAAGGAGAATCAACATGAAAAAAACCAGAAAAATCTTGGCAGTAGCACTTTTCCTGCTGCTCATGCTGACACCGGTTGTTTCAGTTTCTCAGCCAGTTACTGTGCAGGCTGCTGCAAAAACAACCCTGAAGAAATCAGGCGGCAGATATTACGCTTATGAGAATGGCAAGAAACTGTGTAATGCTTGGCGTAAGATCAAGAGCGGCAAGGTCAGCTATACCTATTACTTTGGAGCAAATGGTGCAGCCTATCAGGCCGACAAAGAAATGATGGGAAAATACAGTGTAATTGTCAAAAAGATCAAGGGTCAGTATTATGGCTTTGATTATCTGGGACACAGAGTTAAGGGAGTACGTGTGGGAAGTACCTCTGCATATGGAATGCCATATGTATATTACTTCAACGCAAACGGGACTTACAACAAAACAAAAACAGCACAGTTGAGAGCTGCTTCCAGAACAAACAAAAATGCAACAACAATCAAGAAACTTCTCGGAAAATACAAAAAATACAAAATTTCCAAAAACAGTTGTTTCAGAAATGGAAACGGAGTGGATATCACCTATACTTATGATAATGTAGAGTTATCTGTATTCCGTCCAAAGGGTAAGAGCTATAAATATGATGTTGTAGAGAGCCTTGTTTCACGCTACTAAGAAAGAAGAGGGAGAATCTAGCATGAAGAAAAAATTAACAGCACTCGTTTTAAGTCTTGTGATCGCAGCAATGCCGGCAGCAGCTCCGGTTATGAATGTACAGACCGTGTCAGCGGCAACAACCAAAGCAGCTGTTCTGAAAAATACATGGAGCAAAGATCATAAATATTATTATGACAAAAACGGCAAAAAAGTAAAAGGAATCCGTAAGATCGGCAAATATACCTATATCTTTGATTCCAAATATACACTTGTGAAAAACAAGAAATATTACAAATACAACGCAAGTACTTACTACAGGATCGATACTCGGGGACGTGCAACCAAACTGTCTCAGGTAGAGACACTGGCAGCAATCCGTCTTCAGAAATGTGGCGGTAACTTAAGAAAAGCGTTTAACTGGTCAGCATCTCTTCGCTACAATGGAAACTACAAAGTGGCAAAGAAAAACCAGACATATTATGGAATTTATGGTTTCCGTACAGGAAGTGGTGACTGCTATGTGATGGCAAGTACATTTTACTGGATGGCAAAGGTTGCGGGATATAATGCACATTATGTAACTGGTTACGTAAACAAAGGTAAAGGCAACGGACCTCATGCATGGGTTGAAATTAAGGTCAAAAACAACACTTATGTATATGATCCAAACTTCCAGAAGGAATACGGACCGAAAGGTTACACAGGATATGCAGTCAAATACGGACAGAAAGGTACTTTGAAGTATATCAAGAAAAAAGTCTACTAAAAAGAGAGGCAGGACAGGTAAATGAAGAAAAAAATCGTAACAATTTTAATGACAGCGGCAATTGGAACCAGTCTGTTAGCAGGCCAGGCTGTTATGGCAGCAGACACAGAAACAGCGACAGAAGCCAAAGCAGATGATACCGGGGATTCCAAAGAAACAGAAGAAGAAAAAACAATCGGTAAAAAACCGGAAACAGATAAAGACGCAGAGGGTGTTTTCAGCCTGAAATTCAAGAACCTTACAGGTAAGGTGATTACAGAAGTGACTGTCAAGAATGAGAAAGATGAGAAATATCCGGATAATTTCCTCGAAAAAGATGACAAGTTTGCAGCAGATGAAGAAAGAACACTCTGGTTTGACCCGAATGCAGACACAGAAGATGCAGCAGAGACAGCAGATGACAAGGACACAGAAGAAGCATCTGAAACATCTGAGCCGGAAGTTCAGAAATATGATATGCAGATTACATTCGAAGATGGAACAACTGCAACACTTCATACACTTCCGTTTGGCGATACAGAGGAAGCGGAACTTCATCTTGAAGGAGAAGTTGCTTATATTGTATTTGACAGCAAGGATCTGAAGAAATCTGTCAATACAAAGGAAACAGAGCAGGCACTGGCACCGAAACCGACAGAAGCACCGGCACAGCAGACATCCTCACAGACAGAGGATTACAGCTATGATTACAGCTATGATGACAGTTATGATGATTACAGCTACGATGACTACAGTTATGATGATTCCGGAGATTCTGACGGCGGAAGCGATGATTCCGGAGATTCTGACGGCGGAAGCGATGATGGATGTCTGGACAATGCAATTTTGAATTAATCAGTCAGGCAGGGGCACTGCATTAAGTAATTAGTGCAGTGCCTTATTCTGGCTTATGCAGGAGAAAATATCATGTCATTAGTATCAAATCTTTTTTTATTGTTTGTAGCGGCAGGAGTTATTGTATATTATCTTGTGCCTGCAAAGTGGCAATGGCTGGTGCTGTTGGCTTTCAGTTATATTTATTACATAGCGGGAGGCATCAGATATGTTGGCTTTCTGCTGTTTTCCACGTTTGTAACCTGGCTGACTGCGCTTGCCATAGAAAAAATGGAAACAGCAGGGAAACACAAAACCGCAAGGAAATTTGTGATCCTTGGGCTGGTACTTAATTTTGGAATGCTTGGTCTTGTGAAATACACAAACTTTGCAATAGAGAATCTGAATGCCCTGTTTCATATGAATCTGAGGGGAATGCAGATTCTGCTTCCACTGGGCATTTCCTTTTATACCTTTCAGTCTTCGGGATATATTCTGGATGTATACTGGAAACGATGCAAGGCAGAACATCATCCCTTGAAATATGCGCTGTTTGTATCCTTCTTCCCGCAGATCCTTCAGGGACCGATCGGAAGATACAGCAGACTGGCACATCAGCTTTATGAGCCTCATAAATTTGAGAGCGCGAATATTACAAGAGGTCTTGAGAGAATTCTCTGGGGCTTTTTCAAAAAAATGATCCTGGCAGATTGGTCAGCGGTTTTTGTAGATGCAATTTTTGATAATCCGAATCAGTATGGCGGCTTGGCAATCTTTGGAGTCCTGTTTTATACGATACAGCTGTATGCGGATTTTTCCGGTGGAATGGATGTTGTAATTGGTATTGCTTCCATGTTTGGAATTGAACTGGATGAGAACTTTACCCGTCCGTTTTTTGCAACGTCTATTACAGACTTCTGGCATCGCTGGCATATCACCCTTGGTACATGGATGAAGGACTATGTTTTTTATCCGGTGACGCTTTCTGGATGGATGAAAAAATTTGGAAGATGGGCAAAAAAAGTCTTTGGAAAGAAAACAGGTCGTACTTTACCGATCTGTCTGTCAAATCTGATTGTATTTTTTGTAGTTGGTGTGTGGCATGGTGCAGCATGGAAATATATCGTATATGGTATGTATAACGGTATTATCATTGCATTCAGCGGCCTTATGGCAGGAAACTACAAGAACTGGAAGAAAAAGCTCAATATTACGGGCAAAGAGAACTGGTATTATGTGTTTATGATCATCAGGACTTTTGTTCTGGTAAACATCAGCTGGTTCTTTGACCGTGCAGATACCGTTGGACAGGCACTTCATATGATGAGACTGGCGGTGACCAGATTTGCGCCGGCAGAACTGCTTCTGATTCCGGCAGGCAAGGAGGGAACAGCATTTACACCTTATGCATTGCTGATTCTTGCAGTTGGATGCATGATTCTGTTTATTGTCAGCGTTCTTCAGGAACGTGGTATCAGAATCAGGGAGACGCTGTCCAGATGTAGTTTACCGGTCACAGTGGCAATTTATTTTTGCCTGCTGTTATCCATTGGTTTCTTCGGATCAACAGCGGCAGTAAGGGGATTTATCTATGCACAGTTTTAAAAAATTTTCAAAAGCAGTTCTCGTCATTGCAGTCTGCACAGCAATACTGATACTGCTGGATACAGCACTTTATCCCTGCACTTTTATGAGAAACGATGTACATACAGTTGTAACACAGCAGTTTGATGACATTATTCTGGGAACTTCTCATGGTAAAATGGATATTGATCCGGAGTCCATGGAGGAAGTGAACGGACGTACAGGACATAATCTCTGCGTAGGTGGTGAATATGGGATTGATGCATATTATCTTACAAAGCTGATTACAGAGAAGCAGAAACCGAAACGAATCATTTATGAAGTGGATCCGGGATATTTTGTTACCGAAAAAGAAGAAGGAAACAACTATCTGCTGTTTTATCATGAATTTCCAGTCACAAAAGCGAAGGCAGAGTACTTCTGGAATTCTATTGTGAAATGTAATTTCCGAACAGTTTTGTTTCCGTGGTATGAATATTCACTTAGCTATGAAGTTCCAAAGATCAAAGAGACTTTCACACAGAAATTGAAAAAAGATTACAGCATCGAAGGGTTAAAGAGTGATTCTCAGGAATATCATGAGAGTGGATTTATCGAAAGGTATCCGGTGGATGTAAAGAAAATAAAGAAAACAGAGCCAAAACTGTTTGAACAGGATAAAGTCAGCAGCCAGAATATGGAATACCTCCAGAAGCTGATTTCATTCTGTAAAGAAAATGACATTGAGTTTGTGGCAGTAACCACACCGGTTCCAATTGCGGCATTGAAGGATTACAGTGATAATTATAATGCGGCGTGGAAGTATTTCGGTAAATTTTTTGAAGAGCAGGATGTAGAATATCTGAACTTTAACACACAGTACTTCAAGGTATTTACACATGACATGAAGGCATACACAGATTATGATGGTCACATGAATGGTGACGCGGCAAGACAGTATTCCAGAATCCTGGCAGAACTTCTGGATAAAAAATAATATTTACGTACCGGATTTCAAATAAGGAATCCGGTATATTGTTTTAAAGGGAACTTTTGAAATTCACCCTTGACAAGAATGAAATGTCATGTTAGTCTTACTACATCAGAAAAAGCAAAATGATGAAATGCAATGATAAGGAATAGTACATGCAAACCGGAGCGCAGAGAGCTGTCGGCTGGTGTAAGGCAGCAGAAGGAATCCATGGAACTCGCCTTTGAGCATCTGTCCGAAATCCGATAAGGAGAGTAGACACAGACGGTATCCACCGTTATATGGAGAGGATATAAGGATCCAATGATCCCGTATCCCTTGAGTGTATGAAACCGTTCATAAATAAGAGTGGTACCGCGAAAGTTACTGTCTTTCGTCTCTTACAATAGTGTAGAGATGAGAGATTTTTTTTTGCACAGAATTTTTTACAAGATGGAGGAAAGATCATGGAAAACGTAACAAAATATCAGAGACAGTATTTTATGCCGCCAGTGAGATGCATGAAATGGGCAGAGAAAGAATATGTAGACAAAGCTCCAATCTGGTGCAGCGTTGACCTTCGTGATGGAAACCAGGCCCTGGTCATCCCGATGAGCCTGGAGCAGAAGATCGAATTCTTCAAACTGCTCGTAGAGATCGGTTTCAAAGAGATCGAAGTTGGCTTCCCGGCAGCATCTGAGACAGAATACACCTTTATCCGTACTCTGATCGAACAGAACCTGATCCCGGATGACGTAACCATCCAGGTACTGACTCAGGCGAGAGAGCATATCATCCGCAAAACTTTCGAGGCTGTCAAGGGCGCACCGAAAGCGATCGTTCACGTATATAACTCTACTTCCGTAGCACAGCGCGAGCAGGTATTCAAGAAATCCAAAGAAGAGATCCTGAAGATCGCTGTAGACGGAGCAAAACTCCTCAAAGAACTGGCTGACCAGACAGAAGGAAATTTCCAGTTTGAATACAGCCCGGAGAGCTTTACAGGAACAGAACCGGAATACGCGCTGGAAGTCTGCAACGCAGTTCTGGATGTATGGAAACCGACCGCAGACAACAAAGCGATCATCAACCTGCCTGTTACCGTACAGCATTCCATGCCTCATGTATATGCAAGCCAGATCGAATACATGTGCGAAAACATGAAATACCGTGAAAACGTTATCGTTTCCCTTCATCCACACAATGACCGTGGCTGCGGTGTCGCAGATTCTGAGATGGGTCTGCTGGCAGGCGCTGACAGAATCGAGGGAACCTTATTCGGAAATGGAGAGCGTACCGGAAACGTGGATATCGTTACTGTTGCAATGAACATGTTCTCCCAGGGCGTAGATCCGAAGCTTGACTTTTCCGATATGCCGCATGTATGCGAAGTATACGAAGAGTGCACAGGCATGAAAGTTGACGAGAGAAGCCCGTACAGCGGTGCACTTGTATTCGCAGCTTTCTCCGGATCCCATCAGGATGCGATCGCTAAAGGAATGCACTGGAGAGAGGAAAAAGACCCGAGCCGCTGGACAGTTCCATATCTGCCGATCGACCCGACCGATGTTGGAAGAAACTACGATGCAGATGTTATCCGTATCAACAGCCAGTCCGGAAAGGGCGGCGTAGGCTATATCCTGGAGACCAAGTACGGTCTGAATCTGCCGCCTAAGATGCGTGAAGCTATGGGTTATGCAGCCAAAGCCGTATCCGACCACAGCCACAAAGAACTTCATTCGGATGAGATCTTTAACCTGTTCAAATCCACTTTCGAAAATGCGGTCAGCCCATACAGCATCAGCGAAGTACATTTCCAGCAGAAAGACGGTGGAATCGTTACTCAGGTAACTTCCAGCTTCAATGGAAAGACAGTTACAACAGAGGCAACCGGAAATGGTCGTCTGGATGCAGTCAGCAATGCACTGAAGAAAGCTTACGAACTGAAATTTACACTGGTTACCTACCAGGAGCATGCGCTTGAGAAGAGCACCAGTTCCAAAGCGATTGCTTACGTAGGAATCCAGAAACCAGACGGAACTCTCTCCTGGGGAGCCGGCGTTGACCCGGATATCATCCGTGCATCCATCGATGCACTTGTAACTGCGATCAACAACCGCTAAATGAAAATCAATCATCTCTTTCTTTTCCGCAGTTCTCCGCAAAACTGCGGATCAGAAAGGGATTTTTTTATGCATGTTTCACAGAAAAATCGATCCCTCTGGAAATTTCGGAATTTTTCTGCTAAAATTAAATAATGTATGCCTTTATACCTTTAAAATTGGATGAAAGAAAGGAATCGATGCACAGATGCTAAAGATTAAAAGCTATGTGAAAGTAAACAGCATTGAGGAAGCATATGAGCTGAATCAGAAAAAAACAGCGATCGTGCTTGGCGGAATGGTATGGCTTAAGATGGGAAATCGAAATATTTCCACAGCCATTGATCTTTCCGGACTTGGACTTGCTGGCATTCAGGAAACGGATGAGGAATTCGTGATCGGATGCATGACGACTTTGAGAGAACTTGAGACTGATAAGAGACTGAATGAATATACGCAGGGGGCTGTGAGAGAAAGTGTCCGGCACATTGTTGGCGTGCAGTTCCGAAACTGTGCGACTGTCGGCGGCAGTATCTGGGGACGATACGGTTTCTCGGATGTACTGACCATGTTCCTGGGGATGGATACCTGGGTAGAACTTCACAATGCAGGAAAAATTCCGCTGACAGAGTTTGTGGATCGGAAGAAAGATAACGATATCCTTGTAAATATTATTGTAAAGAAGCAGCCTCTCCGCGTCTGTTATATGAGCCAGAGAAATACAAAGACAGACTTTCCGGTACTGACCTGCTGTGTTTCTCTGATCGGAAACGAAGCGAGGACAGTGATCGGTGCAAGGCCTGCCCGTGCCATGGTCGTAGAGGATCAGGAAGACATCCTTGGAAATTTTGATCAGAAGAGTGAAGAAGCAAAGAAAGAAGTAATTCAGAAATTTGCAGACTATGCAGCAGAACATGTTCCGACTAGCGGAAACATGAGAGGATCCAAAGAATACAGAACCCTTCTTGTAAAAGTTCTTACGAGAAGAGCCTGGGAAGTAGTAGGGGGAATGAAGGATGAATATTAAATTCTGGCTGAATGGAATACAGCGTCAGGAAGAAGTCGATCCGGGAATGCTCCTGATCGATTTTCTGAGGGAAAAAGGCTGTTACAGTGTCAAGAGAGGCTGTGAGACAGCAAACTGTGGTCTCTGTACGGTGTTGATGGATGAGAAACCGATCCTTTCCTGTTCCATGCTCGCTGTAAGGATCGATGGAAAGAAGATCGTGACACTGGAAGGACTTCAGAAAGAAGCAGAGGAGTTTGGAACTTTTCTTGCAAATGAAGGTGCAGAACAATGCGGCTTCTGCAATCCGGGATTTATCATGAATGTGATCGCGATGCTCCGTGAACTCGAGGAACCGGATGAAGAGCAGATCAAGGAATACCTTGCAGGAAATCTGTGCAGATGTTCCGGTTTTGTCTCCCAGACCGCAAGTATCCTGAAATACCTTAATTATAAGAAAACACAGGAGGAAGCATAAAATGAAATATGTAAATCAACCTGTCCAGAAAACAGATGCCATGGCACTGGTAACAGGAAAGCCTGTGTACACGGACGACCTGGCACCGAAAGATTCCCTGATCGTCAAAGTCCTGCGAAGCCCTCATGCCAATGCATGGGTCGACACGATCAAGACGGATACAGCAAAGAAAGTTCCTGGCATCGTCTGTGTTTTTACCTATGAAGATGTTCCGCAGAAGCGTTTTACACTTGCAGGACAGACTGCACCGGAGATGAGCCCGGATGACAGACTGATCCTTGACCGTCATGTGCGTTTTGTCGGAGATGCAGTTGCGATCGTTGCAGGTGAGACAGAGGCGGCTGTTGATCTGGCACTTAAGCGGATCAAGGTCAAATATCAGGTGGAAACACCGGTCTTCGACATCCATACTGCAAAAGATAATCCGATCCTGGTGCACCCGGAGGAGGACTGGAAACTCAAGATCCCGCTTGGCGGCGATAATAAGAGAAACTTATGTGCTACAGCAAGGGAAGAACATGGTGATGTAGATAAAGTCTTAAGTGAATGTGCATATACGGTAGAACACACTTATCACACCAGGGCAAACCAGCAGGCTATGATGGAAACTTTCCGCACAGCATGTTATATGGACCATTTTGGACGTCTGATCGTACTTTCTTCTACACAGATTCCTTTCCATATCAGAAGAATCGTAGGCCGTGCACTGGATATTCCGGCATCCAAAGTTCGTGTCATCAAACCAAGGATCGGCGGTGGCTTTGGCGCAAAGCAAACTTCTGTCAGTGAGATCTACCCGGCATTTGTAACCTGGAAGACAGGCCGTCCGTCCAAGATGATCTATTCCAGATATGAATCGATGATCTGCTCCACACCGCGTCACGAGATGGAGATCACTGTCCGTGCAGGTGCAGATGAGAACGGTATCATCCGTGCACTGGATGTCTATACACTGTCAAATACCGGTGCGTATGGAGAACACAGTTCTACAACCGTAGGATTAAGTGGTCACAAATCCATTGGACTTTACCGACATACCGAAGCATATCGTTTTTGCTTTGATGTCGTTTATACGAATGTGCAGGCAGCAGGAGCTTACCGTGGATATGGAGCAACGCAGGGTATTTTTGCGGTTGAATCTGCGGTCAATGAACTGGCACACAAGATGGGAATGGATCCGGCCAGGATGAAAGAATTGAACATGCCGGTAGAGGGCGGTCCGCTTCCGGGATATCCAGATGTCCCATATGCACAGAGCTGTGCAATGGATCGCTGTATGGCAAGAGCAAAGGAAATGATGAACTGGGATTCCAGATCACTCTCTCAGGATATGGGCAATGGCAAAGTACGCGGTCTGGGTGTTGCGATGGCAATGCAGGGTTCTTCTATTGCAGGTGTTGATGTCGGCGGTGCAGACATCAAGCTGAATGAAGATGGTTCCTACACTCTGGCACTTGGCTGTACAGACATGGGAACCGGATGCGATACTGTCATGGCACAGATTGCTGCAGACTGTCTGGAGACTCCGATGGAAAATATCGTAGTATTCAGTGTAGATACTGATATTTCTCCATATGACTCAGGTTCCTATGCATCTGCAACAACCTATACAACCGGTATGGCAGTCGTAAAAGCCTGCCAGGAGCTCCGCAAAAAAATCTGTGAACTCGGAGCAGAAATGCTGCAGACAGAGCAGGAGAACGTTGATTTTGACGGCTCTTATGTATTCTGTATCGAGGATGAGAATAAAAAAGTTTCTCTCGAGGAAATTGGGCTTAAGAGTACTTTCTTTAACAATATAGAACTGCAGGTAGTGAAACAGCATTCCTCACCGCTGTCCCCTCCGCCGTTCATGGTCGGAATGGTCGAGGTCGAAGTAGACAAAGAAACAGGAAATATAGATGTTCTTGATTATGTTGCTGTTGTTGACTGTGGAACACCGATCAACCCGAATCTTGCCCGGGTGCAGACCGAGGGCGGTATCGCACAGGGAATCGGAATGGCACTGTTTGAGGATGTACAGTATACAGATAAGGGAAAGATCCGCAACAATTCCTTCATGCAGTACAAGATCCCGAGCAGAATGGATATCGGTAAGATCCGTGTTGATTTTGAGAGCAGTTACGAGGAGAGTGGCCCATTCGGAGCGAAATCCATTGGAGAGCTTGTCATTGATACCCCGTGTCCGGCACTTGCAGAAGCAATCTATAATGCAACAGGAGTCCGTGTACGTGAACTTCCGATCACTCCGGAGAAGATCGCGATGGGGATCCTTGAAAAAGAGATGGAGAAATAAATATGGAAATGGCAATGAAGGGAATCCTGGCTGTTTTCTGGCTTATCCTTGTACCGGTTGCAGTGGGAAGACTGCCGTTTGTCAAAAGACGGCAGCCCCTTCTGACTGAACGTTTCGTGAGCGGTTATCTGATCCTTTTTTCGATCATGGAGGTTCTGACCCTTCCAATGACGTTTCTGAAAATGCCGCTGCATGTGCTGGTGATTTCCTATGGAAGTATCGCACTGATCCTGTCTCTGACAGGTGTTTTTGTGACGGTGAAGGCGAAAGATACTATTCGTCTGTCCGGTATTTTTGACAGAGAAAAAATCTATTTCTGGATCGCACTGATCCTGATTCTGGCACAGATGGCAATGTGTGTTCTACTGGCACATATGGATGCAGATGATGCTTTTTATGTGGCTCAGGCGACCTCTGGTGTACAGACGGATACGATCTTTGAAATTATCCCATATACAGGACAGAAGTATTATGGTATTGCAAGCAGATATATACTTTCTCCGTTCCCTGTATTTCTTGCGGTGGTAAGCCAGCTCAGTGCGGGACTTCATCCAGCGATCATGGCGCATATGATTTTCCCGGCAGTTTTTCTTCCGGTAGTTTACAGTGTTCAATATCTTCTTGGAAAGAAATGGTTTCCCGGTGATAAAAGAGCGCAGGGAATGTATTTGTTCCTGACAGCATGTATCTGTAGCTTTTCAGCATATTCTGTATATAATTCAGGAAGCTTTCAGATGATTCGTATCTGGCAGGGCAAGGCACTGCTGGCATCTGCTTTTCTGCCGCTTCTGCTTTATATCTGCCAGTCTGTGCTCATGGAGAAAAAACCGGAATATCCCTGGGTTCTTCTTGCAATGGCAGATTTAAGCTGCTGCCTTCTGTCATCTATGGGAATCATTCTGGGGACAATGATGCTTGGAGTTTTTCTACTGCTTTGCCTGGTGATTCGCAGGGACTGGAGAACTTTTTTGAAGGGAATCATCTGCTGCATTCCTTCTCTGGTGCTCGGAGTTTTTTACATTTTGATTGTGTGAAGGATAAAAGAATATGATGAAAGAAATGATTAAAAAATCTTTGGGATTCTGGAATAATTACTGGGGGAGCAGCATTTTTCCATATCTTCTGGTAATTGCACTTCTTTATCTGCTGATTTTTAAACACAAAAAGAAAACGACCCGGTATGTACTGGCATATGTTTTTCTGATGCTTTTTCTGTTCTTTTTTCCATATACGGCAAAAATCATACAGAAATGTATAGGAGAGAATGTTTACTGGAGAGTTTTGTGGCTTGTACCATCAACATCGGTGATCGCACTGGCATTGACAGAGTTTATCCGTGGAAGGAAAAGCTTCCTGCAGCCGGTTCTTCTGGTGCTTTTTGCAGGAATGATCGCCTGGGGCGGCAAAGAGTTTTATACAGAGGGCTACTATCATAAGGTAAATAATTATCAGCAGGTTCCGGACGTAGTTGCAGGAATCTGTGAACTTGCGAAGCAGGATGCAGATGGAAAGAAATTCCTGCTGGTGGCAGATGAGTATGTCAGTTCGTATATTCGTGTTTACGATCCATCGGTTTATCTTCCGTTTGGAAGAAGAGGATCCGGCGGTGCGGTAGGGGCGAGGAGACAGTTGTACTTCGAAATCAATGCACCTGCATTTAATTACGCAAATATTGCAAAATATGCTGAATGGGTTAAATGCAACTATCTTGTGGTAAAAATTCCAAATGAACAGCAGAAAGAGGAACTGGAAGCCTGTCACTATCAGGAGCTTGGAGTAGTCGGAGAATACAGTGTTTATCGGCTTGGAAATTCAGTAGAAGAATACAGAAGTCCTTTGCTTGGAGAATCGTAACTACAATTTTATGCAATTGTGTATATAAAATAAAAAACTTTACTTTTCAAGTAAGATGTGATAATATATCATGTGTTAAGAGTATTGCGTCTTAACACATTTGCACCTGTAGCTCAGTGGATAGAGCAGTGGTTTCCGGTACCATGTGCGGGGGTTCGATTCCCTTCAGGTGTGCTGCACTGGGTAATGGGTCTGCCTCGGTGCGTTGTAATTTAAGGAGGACAAGAACTTGGATAATTTCAGGGAATGGTTATCGGATAACCTTCGCTATTTTATGCTTGGCGGAGCAATTCTGATAATCGTAGCTGTATTGTTCTTTGGCGTTCGTGCCTGTATTGGAAGTGGGAAGGGTACTTCTAAGAAAGAACAGAATACAGTGGAGGACAACAGCCAGGGAAATGATCCTTCTTCTCCGGAAGATGATGGGGAGACAAACGACGGGAAGAAAGAAGAAGACACGAATCCCTTGGAAGAAGGCAGTGACGAGATCACCGCACTTATGAAGAGCTATTATCAGGCTTTAGGGGAAAGAGATATTACCACACTGAGAACACTGGTCAGCAATCTGACGCCTTCTGATGAGTCGCGAATTACAAATGCCAAAGATTATATAGAAGGATATCAGGTTGACCATGTATATGCGAAGAAGGGCATGGACGAGAATTCCTATGTAGTATATACACGTGGAAGTTTTATTTGTAAGGGGATAGATACATCTGCGCCTTCATTATGGAGTTCTTATATAGTCAGAGACAGTGACGGCAGTTATAAGATTCTGGGCGATCTGGAACAGAATAAGGAAGTTTCCGATTACATGGACTCACTGAAATCCGATGAGGATGTTAAGAAACTTACAGCAGAAGTTCAGGCAGATTATGAGAAGGCACAGCAGGATGACACAGCACTTGCTGCATTTTTGAATGGACTGGGAGAAGAGGTGGATTCCACCACATCACAGACATCGGATGGTACGACAATGACTGTTGCAGAGGGGTGCAATGTGAGATCTGCTGCCAACAGCGATGAGGATAATATCATCGGTGGTCTGGATGAAGGAGATCAGGTACAGGTTCTCGGTCAGGAAGGTGACTGGATTCAAATTGAATATGACGGGCAGACTGGATATGTATACAGTGGATTGCTTCAGTAACGTAAGGCAAAGGCACAGATTTTCTGTGCCTTTTGTTATGTCCGGGTTTATGGACCAAAAAAGAATCTGCGTTTTGGTGTATACGCAGATTTCTTTTTTATTGACCGGTAAAATCACCGTATGCGATGCCGGTGGTAAGTTCTGTGCCTTTGATTTTGGCAAGTTCGTGAATCGTGACTAACTGGTAGCCTTCCTCGATTAATTTCGGGATAAAAATCTCAGCAGCATCTACAGAAGTACTGAAGATGTCGTGCATCAGAATAATTGAACCATCCTGAACCTGAGACATGACAGCCTCTGTGATCTGACTGGCATCCTGCGTTTCCCAGTCCAGTGTGTCGATCGACCAGAGAATCATAGGGGTGCCAACGGTTGATCGTACAGAATCATTGATGTTTCCATATGGAGGACGAAGTACCGTGGCACCGTGTCCGACCAGATTGACGAGATCTTCATCTACACCTGCAATTTCGGCAGACATATCTTCCGGGGCAAGTGTTGTGAGATCTACATGGGAATAAGTATGGTTTCCGAGTTCACAGCCCAGAGATTCCATGCGTTTAACTTCATCAGGAAAACTGTCGATTTCTTTGCCGACCATAAAAAAGGTAGCTTTGGAATTGTTTGCTTCCAGACAGTCAAGCAGTCTGTTCGTAAAAGAACTTGGACCGTCGTCAAAGGTCAGAGCCACATATTTATCGGCTGTTTTTTCAGACGATTTATTTTTGGACTTTGAGGCTTTTGCTTTGGCAGTGGGTGTTGTCGTGGCCTTTTTTGTCTTTGCTTTGTAGCCTTTCAGTGAACCGTCATCAAGAAGTTCATAGCTTTTTCCGTCGACAGTGACAACACCAGTCTGCATGATACCGTCCAGATCCATATAGTAACGTTTGCCGTCTGCATCTACCCATCCGGTTTGCATAATACCATCTTTGTTGAAATAGTATGTTTTGCCGTCTGTGTCTGTGAGCCATCCGGTATAGGCTTTGCTGTCTACCATAAAGAGCCAGTCGCTTCCACTGGAAGTCCAGACTCCGGAAGCTGCCACATCAGAAATTTTGCGTTCAGATGAAGATGGCTTCTCTGTAGGAGAAGGTGTGGCAGTTTCGGAAGGTGAAACGGATTTCTGGTCAGAATCAGGCTCGTTCTGTTCCTGGCTGTCAGATACAGAAGCAACTGACTGAGAAGGTTTCTCGCTGAGAACAGAAAAATCAGCATTTGACTGTCTGAGCGTGACACCAAGAACGAGACAGATAGCGATGGCAATGAGCAGCAGAAACGGATTTGTATGTTTTTTGCGGCTTGGCATGCCGTTTCCTCCTAACATTTATGAAAATAATACCGGGTCTGTCTGAGAAGACAAAAGCCCGGACTTCTATACATGATACAATAATCGACACAAAAATACAAGAGTCCGTCAAAATTAAGGCTGGAATTAAAAGGAAAACCTGAAACTCTTTGTTGCGGTCAAAAAGAAAAAATTATATAATAGAACAATGGATAAAAAAATCAAAACAGAAAATACAGAAACGATCAGAATAAATAAATACTTAAGCAACGCAGGCGTATGTTCCAGGCGGGATGCCGATCAGCTTACCGATGCGGGGAGAGTTACGCTGGATGGCGTTGTGATAAAAACAGGAGAGAGGATAACGGCAGATGCAGAACTCTGCCTGGACGGACACCCGATCACGAGAGAGAATAAAAAAGTCCTTCTGCTGTTTTATAAGCCGAGAGGAATTGTCTGCAGCACCAAGAAACAGCGAAATGAAACGACGGTGACGGAGTACCTTAACTATCCGCTGCGTGTCTATCCGGTCGGACGGCTGGATAAGGATTCGGAAGGGCTGCTGCTTCTGACGAATCAGGGCGATCTTGTGAATCGGATCATGCGTGCAGGGAATTATCATGAGAAAGAATATCTTGTGACAGTAAATAAGGAGATTACGGAGGATTTCCTTAAGGGCATGCGGGGCGGCGTTCCGATCCTTGACACGGTGACGAGACCCTGCACGGTAAAGAAAACCGGACGGAGAAGTTTTCAGATCATTCTGACGCAGGGGCTGAACCGTCAGATACGCAGGATGTGCGAATATTTTGGATATCAGGTGCAGACACTTAAGCGAGTCCGGATCATGAACCTGACCCTTGATGGGCTGGATCCGGGAGAATACCGTGAGATCCGAAAGGAAGAATGGAAGGAATTAGAAAAACGGATCCGAAATTCATCAAGTGAAACGATCAAAGAGACAGGAGGACATCATGGAAACAGCAGCCGTAAACCAAATGAAAGAACTGGTAAAAAAACTGAACGAAGCGGCAAAGGCCTATTATCAGGAAGACCGGGAGATCATGAGCAACAGAGAATACGACGCTCTGTACGATCAGCTGGAGCAAATGGAAGCAGAAACAGGCATCGTTCTGGCAGACAGTCCGACTGTTAATGTAGGATATGAGGCAGTAGATGCACTGCCAAAGGAAACACACGAATCTCCGATGCTCTCTCTCGACAAGACCAAAGAGCGAGAGACACTCAGAGCTTTTATAGGAACCAATCCGACACTGCTTTCCTGGAAAATGGATGGACTGACCATTGTCCTTACCTATGAGAACGGGGAACTTCAGAAGGCGGTCACCAGAGGAAACGGGATCGTCGGAGAGGTCATTACTAATAATGCAAGGACATTCAAGAATATCCCGCTTAAGATCGCCTATCAGGGAAGGCTTGTGCTGAGGGGCGAGGCAATCATCACCTATTCCGATTTTGAGAGGATCAATGAAACGATCGAAGATGTCGATGCCAAATACAAAAATCCGCGAAATCTCTGTAGCGGATCGGTCAGACAGCTGAACAATCAGATCACCGCGGAGCGAAATGTAAGGTTTTATGCGTTTGCGCTGGTATCTGCACAGGATGTGGATATGCATAATTCCAGGGCATATCAGATGGAATGGCTGAAATCTCAGGGCTTTGAGGTGGTGGAATACCGTATGGTGACAGGCGAAAGCCTGGACGAAGCGATGGATTATTTTTCTCATGCGATCGAGAATAATGATTTTCCATCCGATGGACTTGTTGCGCTTTATGATGACATTGCATATGGAGATTCACTTGGAAGTACTGCGAAATTCCCGCGAAATGCGTTTGCTTTCAAATGGGCAGATGAGATCCGCGAAACGACGCTTCGTGAGATTGAGTGGAGCCCGTCGAGAACAGGACTGATCAATCCGATCGCAGTTTTTGATCCGGTGGAACTGGAGGGGACGACCGTCAGCCGTGCAAGTGTCCACAATGTCAGCATTGTGAAGGAATTACAGCTTGGGATCGGCGATACGATCCAGGTCTACAAGGCAAATATGATCATTCCGCAGATCGCAGAGAATCTGACCAGGAGCAGTAATCTGGAAATCCCGCATATCTGTCCGGTCTGCGGTGAGGAAGCCAGGGTCATTCAGGAAAATGAAGTAGAATCTCTCTACTGCATGAACCCGGACTGTGTTGCGAAGAAGATCAAGGCATTCACACTCTTTGTAAGCAGAGATGCCATGAATATAGACGGATTGTCTGAAGCTACACTGGAGAAATTCATCGCCAAAGGTTTTATCCATGATTTCGGAGATATTTTTGAGATCGCGAAGCATCGCGAAGAGATCGTGACAATGGAAGGATTTGGAGAGAAATCTTATGACAATCTTATAGCAAGCATTGACAAAGCAAAGGAGACAACACTTGCGAAGGTGATCTACAGTCTTGGAATCTCTAACATCGGACTTTCCAATGCGAGAGTGATCTGCCGGCATTTTGATGATGATCTGGACAAGATCCGGACAGCCGAGGAAGAGGAGATCAGTGCGATCGATGGAATCGGCCCGGTGATCGCAAAGAGCCTCACGAAATATTTCAAAGATCCGGAAAACAACCGCAAGCTGGATCATCTGCTTGGATATCTTCATATTAATAAAGAAGAAGTTTCTGAGAACCAGACACTGGCAGGAATGAATTTTGTTATCACAGGAAGCCTGGAGCATTTCAGCAACCGCGGCGAAGCCAAGAAGCTGATCGAATCCTTGGGCGGCAAGGTGACAGGTACCGTCACAGGCAAGACAAATTACCTGATCAACAACGATACCACATCCAATTCATCCAAAAACAAAAAAGCCAGGGAACTTGGGATTCCAATTTTGTCTGAGGAAGACTTTATCAAAATGACAGAACAATAATATATAGAAAGAAGCACATAAAGGAGGAACGGAAAATGCCTATTAAAATACAGGGGGATTTACCGGTAAAAGAAATTCTGGAAAGAGAAAATATATTCGTCATGGACGAGGGAAGGGCTGTGCATCAGGACATTCGTCCGATCCAGATCCTGATCCTGAACCTGATGCCACTCAAGGAGGAGACAGAGCTTCAGCTTTTGCGTTCTCTCTCCAACACACCGCTGCAGGTGGATGTGACTTTTATGGCAGTGGAGAGCCATGAGGCAAGAAACACTTCGATCAGTCATCTGAATAAATTCTATGAGACTTTTTCTGATCTCAAAGACAGACGTTTTGACGGAATGATCATTACAGGAGCTCCGGTCGAGCAGATGGAATTTGAAGAAGTAGACTACTGGAACGAACTCCAGGAGATCATGGACTGGACTTCTGACCACGTGACCTCTACGATCTTTCTGTGCTGGGCTGCACAGGCGAGTCTTTATCATTTCTATGGACTTAAGAAACGCCAGCTTGACCACAAGATGTTCGGTCTGTTCTGGCACAAAGTCCTGAACCGCAAGATCCCGCTGGTAAGAGGGTTTGACGATATGTTCCTTGCACCACATTCCAGACATACAGAGGTCCCGATCGAGGACATCCGTGCCTGCAAGGACATCACGATCCTGGCAGAATCCGAGGAAGCTGGACTTTTCCTGGCAATGGCAGAAGGTGGAAGGAAGATCTTTGTGATGGGACATCCGGAATATGACCGTGTCACACTGGACGGCGAGTACAAGCGTGACATGAGCAAGGGACTCCCGATCGAAATCCCGGAGAATTATTATCGCGAAAACGATCCGGCAAACAAACCGCTGCTTATGTGGAGAGCACATGCAAACAATCTGTATACAAACTGGCTGAATTATTACGTATATCAGAGTACACCGTTCGACCTGTACGGAACACCTGATTTCGACAGTATTAAAGGGCATTGATAAATTAAAAAATAAGAGGGGGAAACGAAATGAATGGATCAATGTTTATCGGAACCTGGTGGTCACTGGTTCCACCGCTGCTGGCGATCGCGCTGGCGCTGATCACGAAGGAGGTTTACAGCTCACTGTTTATCGGTGTGGCAATGGGAGCACTGCTTTATACGGGCTTTCATCCGTGGAATGCGTTTGTAGCATTGTTTGACATCATGAAGAGCAGTATGAATCTGAATATTCTGATCTTTGACGTTCTGCTTGGAATGATCATTGTACTGATGGCGAAGTCAGGAGGATCAGCGGCGTATGGACGCTGGGCGGGCAGTAAGATCAAGAATAAAAAGAGCGCAATGTTTGCAACAACAGGACTTGGTATCCTGATCTTTGTGGATGACTATTTTAACTGTCTGACCGTAGGCTCTGTTATGCGTCCGGTCACAGACAAGTACAGAGTATCGCGTGCGAAACTTGCTTACATAATCGACGCGACTGCAGCACCGGTTTGTATTATCGCACCGATCTCAAGCTGGGCGGCAGCAGTCAACTCTTATGTGCCGGCAGATGCAGGGATCACAGGATTCCAGCTTTTTCTCTGGACGATCCCGTATAACCTGTATGCACTTCTTACCCTGGTCATGGTATTTTATATGATCGGTACCGGATTTGATTTCGGACTTATGAAGAAACATGAACAGAATGCGGCAAGAGGAGATCTTTTTACTTCCGGCGGAGAAGAATTTGATCAGGTCAAGGAAGAAGAGATTTCTTCCAACGGTCATGTCATCGATCTGATCCTTCCGGTCCTGGTACTGATCGGAACTGCGATCGGTGCGATGATCTATACAGGATTCCTTGGCGGAGCGACAGATATCGTCACTGCTTTTTCCGGCTGTGATGCAGAGACCAGTCTGATCTTTGCAACGATGATCACCGTATTATTTATGCTCGTGCTGTATCTTCCGCGAAAAGTTGTCACATTCAAGGGGTTTATGGACAGCTTTGTAGAAGGATTCAAGATGATGATCCCGGCGATCGCGATCCTGATCTTTGCATGGTCCCTGAAAGGAATGGGCGATGCACTTGAGATCGGAACTTTTGTCAAGACGATCGTAGGCACCAATGCATCTGCAAGTGTGATCCTTCCGGCGATCCTGTTCCTGGTGGCGATCTTCCTTTCTTTCTCAACAGGAACAAGCTGGGGGACGTTTGCAATCCTGGTTCCGATCGCGATTGCGATGTTTCCGGGTGCCGACAATATGCAGATGATGATCATTGCAGTATCCGCGGTTCTTTCCGGAGCTGTCTGCGGAGACCATGTTTCGCCGATCTCTGACACAACGGTTATGTCCTCAGCAGGTGCACAGAGTAATCATATCAATCATGTAACGACACAGATGCAGTACGCGGCTGTAGTTGCAGTGGTATCCGCAGTGGGCTTCCTGCTTGCAGGCTTTGTCCATGTATGGTGGATCGTCCTGGGAGTCAGCCTTATCCTGCTGCTTGCGGTCCTTACTGTGCTCCGCAAAGTTGCAAAGTAGATGATATCTGACAGGAAAGAGACAGGAGATATGACGAAGATCAAAGTACCTTATATCGACCAGAGCGGCAGATATCCGACAGGATGCGAGAGCGTCACTGCTGTCATGCTTCTCCGTTATCTTGGGTGTGATATTACGGTAGATGGTTTTATCCGGAACTGCCTCAGGTGCAGGGCGATGGAGCAGAGAGAGGACGGACTTTATGGACCGGATCCGAACGAATTTTTCTGTGGAAGTCCTTATGATGATGAGGCTTTTGGATGCTATGCACCGGCACTTAAGGGAGCACTTGAGCGGGCGGCAGGAGATACTTTTGCATTTGTCAATGAGACAGGAACTTCCATAGAAGAGTTGTGCAGAAAGTACATTGACCGCGGGATGCCGGTAGTTTTCTGGGCCTGCATCAATATGCGAAAGGAGATCCCGGGGCCGGAGTGGAAACTTCTGGATTCCGGTGAGCGGTTTGAATGGACTTCCAATGAGCATTGTATGCTTCTGGTGGGATATGATGAGAATGGCTACTGGTTCAACGATCCATATGATCATAATGGTGTGATCTTTTACGAAAAGGAACTGACAGAGCAGCGTCATGCGGCACAGTACAGTATGGCGATCGGTGCTTCGAAGAAAAAAATTTAAAATTCACAAAATCTCTATTTTCAAATGGCCGGATATCTGTTATAGTAGATGTTGGTTACAGCAAACAATTTATTTGCACAGAAAGAAGTGTTTATTTTGCGAAAGAAATCACACATACTGTTAGCAAGATATCTGGCAGACCAGATGCCTGCTAATGAAAGCTTACAGTCACATAGAAAAGCATTTTGTCTCGGAAATATCCTTCCGGACATCCAGCCATCCTTTGTAACCAAGAGACATGAATATTTTGGCACCTTTGACGAGGTACAGGGAAAGATCAGCCGTCTGGTAGAGAACGGTCTGGTAGAATACAATGACCGTGTGTTCTGGAGAAGAGCAGGCGAGATCATGCATTACATTGCAGACTACTTTACATTTCCGCATAACAAGACATTTGACGGATCTCTGCGTCAGCACAATACGTATGAGAAGCATCTGAAGAATGAACTCAAGGTCTTTGTTGAGAGTGGAAGAGCAGATATTTATGCGGAGAAGAATCTTCGCTTTGATACACTGAACCAGCTTCTTGATTATATCAGAGAGCGTCACAACGTTTACCTTGACCGCAAGCGTTCGATCGAGGAGGATATCCATTATATCTTAAGTGTATGCTTTCAGGTATTCCAGGGATTGTTCCAGCTTTGCCTCCGTGTAGTAGCATCAGGTGTACCGGCAGTAAATATCTGAAAATATGAAAAAAATATGAAATTTACCCAAATCCGCCGGAGTGTTACACTCCGGCGGTTGATTTTGAAAAAACAGTATGCTAAAATAAGCACAGTTATTATGTAAGTTAGAAGATTTTAACATATTCCTTTCAGGAAATGGGAATATGGTCACAGAAGGGAGTTTTTTTGGCAGAATGAAGAATAAATATCTGACAAAGTATTTATGCATCTCGATGATTTCAGCAATGGTTTTGTCCAGCCCGATGTCTATTCTGGCTGCGGATGAAGGAATAGAGGCTTCAAGCGATTTTGGAGACGGCAGTGATCTGAGTGATGGTTCCGGGGAGGAGACACCGGCACCAGAACCAACAACAGCGCCAGATCCGGAACCAACAGTCGCACCGGAACCAACAACGGCACCGGAACCGACAACAGCGCCAGAACCAACGACGGCACCGGAACCGACAACAGCACCGGATCCAACAGCAACTGTGACACCGGTTCCAACTACAGCGCCTACGTCAACACCAACGCCGACTCCGACAACAGATAATTCAGCAGTGACTGCGCTGATCAGTCAGATCAATGCCCTGGCAGGGGAGACACTTACTTTGAATCATGCATCCAGAGTAGAGGCACTTCGGACAGCTTACAATAATCTGTCAGATGAACAGAAAGCAATGGTTACCAACTATCAGACCCTGGTAAAACTTGAGGCAAAGATTGCAGAACTTAAGAAGAAACAGAACAGCAGCAACAGCAATACTACTGATATTTCAGATGGAACGAAAGCGACAGATGTGACAGGTAAGACCGGTACACCGGTTTATTATGTGTCAAACCTTCATGCAGGAAAGGACTTTTATCTGGACAGCCTGAAGGAGAATTATCAGCTCAGCTTTTCTGATGATTTTTCATCTGTAATGGACGAAATTGAGAAAGAATATAAAGAAAAGAACAAACTGACAGATGCCAGTGACAGCAGAACGGATGGAATGACTACATCTGCGGATTCTCTGCTCGTGCGAAACTGGCAGGATATTCTGGCGATTTATGTGTATGAGCAGAGCCAGAAAGGTACCAAGGAATTTAAATTGGATTCTTCCAGCAAGGATGAGCTTGCTGAGATTTTTGCAAAGATGAATCCGGTAGTTCGTGACAAAGAAAATATCACCCATGTTTCCTATGGAAACTATCATATTAATACGTACATCAAGCAGAATAATATTGCACAGGACAAGAGAACTGCTCTCAAGAAATACACAGAAACAGACTGTAAGCTCCTTTGTGCGATCGTTACAGATGCCAAAGGATTTGTACGTCAGAGTGTTGGAGATGATGTTTCGGAAGAACGTGTCAATGTCATTACAGCGGCATATTCTCTGGTAGGTGAGGTCGGCTATTTCTGGGGCGGCAAGTCTACTACGATCGGCAAGGATCCGAGCTGGGGAAATGCAGAGAAGGTTTCAGCAGCCGGAAGCCCGAGCACAGGAACGACCAGAGCCTATGGTCTGGACTGCAGCGGCTTTGTTACCTGGGCAGTCATCAATGGATATGACAGCACAGATATGGAAGGCAGTGTTGGAGATGGAACTTCTGATCAGTGGGAAAAGGCAGATGTAGTCAGCGAGCAGGATGCGCAGCCTGGCGACCTGGTGTTCCAGAATGGTCCGGAATCAGGAAGCAATAATCATGTGGGTATCATCTGTGGTAAGACAGATGCGGGCGACTGGATCGCAGTACATTGTTCTTCCAGCAAGAACGGGGTTACAGTAGGAGAGGCATACGGTGCAAGTTTCCGTTACATCCGTCAGCCATCTTTCTATCCGACACAGGAAGAACTTGCCCAGATGGTAAGTGATGGAACGACTGCAAGTAATGCAGAGGCACTGGATACTGCCGCAGATGTAACAGAAACATCGGATGGTGATTTCACAGCCAATACAGAAACAAAAACAGACACTAAGAAAGCAGAAGAATCCAGCGAAGATACATCAGGAATTGATATTAGTTTTGAGAATGATGTGGAAGCAGGAACAGAGGATGCCGGGCTTTCTGACGGAATCACTTCAGGAAGTACAACAGTAGAAGTGACAGGTACACTTAAAGAAATTCTCGAAAAGGGAATGACAGTTTCTTCCGGCAGTGCCGCAATTTATCCACAGCAGCCGGATAACAGTGATATTCAAGTGGAATTCGAAGATTAATACCTGAGAAAAGCCCGTGAAGATCGGTATATGATTTTCGCGGGTTTTTTGACATCGGGATTTGTCGGTTGTTCGTGAATATCCGTAATACAGACCCTTTTTTCGGTATGCTATAATAAAAAGAAACTATCAGGAAGACAGAGGAGTGGGAAATGAGAAAGCACAGGTTGCCTCAGAAAGTATGCCTGTTTGTGATTTTGCTTGCCGTTCTGGGATGGGGACTGAATACACGGATCCACAGATCTGGAGAGACAGGCAGTGATACAGAACAACAGTCTGTGATCATGGATGTGGCGAGGGGGATTTTTGACAGAGAACCTTCAGAGGTACAGGATTTACGAGAACAGAGTATAGCAGAGACGGACGAGGGTGGATATCAGGAGTATTATTTTAATCTTCTCGGGGATGATGAAAGAAGAATCTACCGGGAAATGTTAGATGGAATTGAGAAAAGAGAGAATAATTTTTATCTGACAACTTCAGAAGAAACGAAGATCAACAAGGTTTATCATGCACTTCTTAAGGACCATCCGGAATTGTTCTGGGTACATAACCGGCAGGAAGTATATACAACTTCCTATCAGGGGAAAGATTACTGTGAATTTGCCCCGGGCTATACTTACACAGATCAGGAAGTCGAAGAAATTCAGCAGGCAATGCAGAATGCCTGTCAGGAAGTTCGAAGTCTGATTCCAGAAGGAGCAGATACTTACGAGAAAGTCAGGACAGTTTACGCTTATCTTATTGATCATGCAGAATATGCATCTTCTGAGGATGATCAGAATATTGCGGGGATTTTCTGGAAAGGGCAGGCAGTCTGCGCCGGTTATGCAAGGGCTGTACAATACCTCCTGGAACAGCTTGATATCCCCTGCATTTATGTCGAAGGGGATACCAGGGACAGTGATGAGGGACATGCATGGGATATTGTTCAGATAGAAAGGCAGTATTATTATGTGGATGCAACCAATGGAGATCAGCCGCAGTTTCTGGAGGGAGATGCTGTTCAGTTCGCAGAACACAAAACAATTATTTATGACTATCTCTGTCCGTTTCCTCAGGAGTATGAGCTGGTTTATACAGCTTCGGATGAATTTCCTGTACCGGAATGTACGGCAACAGATAAGAATTTCTACATGTTAAATGGAGCATGCTTTGACAGTTACGATTACCAGTCGCTATATGAATTTTGCTGTATGCGTCTGGATAACGGGGCTGCGGTAGTTCGTTTTAAGTTCAGAAATCAGGAAGATTTTGACGAAGTTTATCGGCAGTGGATTCAGAGCGACGGAGATGAATATATTCAGGATGTGGCACGATATTATATGGGACTGTATGGGCTTAGTACAGTAGAGTATCATTATGGAGTTCTGGATAATCTCAAAACAATGTATTTTATGTTTTAGGAGGAGCGTTATGACAGGAATTTTACAACAGATAATGAGTACCATGGAGCAGACCAGGTCCGTTTCGGTTCTGGACAGCGTTTCTATGATTGGATTTGCAGCCCTTCTTGTTCTTGGTGTGATCAATTGCGTATTGGGATACCGGCTGCTCCGCTTCTGGATGATGCTGTTTGGCTTTCTGATCGGAGGTGGTATCGGACTTGGCGTGGCATATACCATGGGAATCCAGGAAAAATATATGTACGCAGTGATCATGATCGGTGTGGGCATTCTGCTCGCAGTGATCGCTTTTCTGAGCTACAAGGTCGGAATTTTTATTATCGGTGCAGGCATCGGACTGGGACTTGGAATCTATGTTCTCCATCCGACAACTTCTCTGGTATTTTTCTTCTGCCTGCTGCTTGGCGTGGGACTTGGCGTGCTTGCCATGAAGTGGGCGGGGATTGTCCTGATCGTTGGAACCAGCCTGCTGGGCGGCGCCATGGCAGGTTTTTCCTTGGCGAAACTTGGAGGACTTGCAGATATTCCGTATGGACTTGGCTTGAGCGTGGGTTGTGCCCTTCTTGGTATGCTGATCCAGTTTGCGACAAACCGCCGTGTTGTGATCGAAGAAGAGGAATATGACCCGCAGGAATACGAAAAAGCTCGCAGAAGCTCAGACTATGTGGATACAGACGATTATCTTCCACGCAGAAAGAGAGAAAGAGCAACGGGTGAGGAACAGAAATCCCAGAGGAATCGTAAACGCCGTGAAGAGCATTCCAAAGAACATAATTCTGTTCAGCAGAAACAGGTAGTTGATGTTCCACTTGAGAAAAAAACACGTAAGCGCAGGCTCGATGATCCGGCACCGGAACGGGAGGAGACAGTTGTATACCGTCCAAAGAGAACCAGCGCATCTGCGGGAACAGGGCGCAGTGGCAGCGGTAATGTGAATGACAGAAATGTAAATAATAGAAATATAAATAACCGAAATGTCAGACGGAATACTTATGAGGATGATTATTACGATGATTACTATGATGACGAGCCGATCGATGAGGAGGATCTTGACGAGCAGATCATTCAGGAAATGATGGATGAGGATGACCGCGAAGGCGAAGAGATCTGGAACCGGATCTCCGGAAAGAATTCAAGAAATACAAAGAATACAAAACGAAACAGAAATGCCAGATAAGAGGCAGGAAAGAAGGACACAATGGCAAAGGAAGCAAAGACAAATGCAATGAGAATGTTGGACCGCCAGAAGGTGAAGTATGAGGCGTTCCCTTATGAATGTGATGAATTTATAGATGGACTCCACAGTGCAGACCTGATCGGTGCACCATACGAACAGTCCTTTAAGACACTGGTCATGGAGGGCAAAAGCGGCGGCTATTATGTGTTCGTAGTTCCGATCGAGAAAGAAGTAGACCGCAAGGCAGCAGCCAAAGCAGTCGGCGAGAAAGCAGTAGACATGATCCATGTCAAGGATATCCTCAAGATTACGGGATATGTCAGGGGTGGCTGCAGTCCGCTCGGAATGAAGAAAGCATATCCGACAGTTTATGATGCATCCGCGGGAAACTTTGATGAGATCTATGTGAGCGGCGGAAGGATCGGACTGACACTCAAGGTTCCGCTTGAACCACTTCTCAAGGTGACCAATGGGAAGCTTGCTGATATCACCATGAAATGATAAATATATAAAAATCCCCCGTTCCATGAGAAGTGTCTCGGGAACAGGGGATTTCTTGTATATGGAATAAATCAGATGCAAAGATTTAGTTATCCGCAGCGTCCTCTTCATTAACCTGGAAGACATGGCGTTTCTTGGCCATTTCGTCGCTTGCCAGATATTCGTCATAAGTTGTGATCTTGTCGATCAGCTTGCCGTCCGGAAGGATTTCCATGATACGGTTTGCAGTTGTCTGTACAAACTGATGATCGTGTGAGGTGAAAAGGATGACACCCGGGAATTTGATCAGTCCGTTGTTCAGGGCAGTGATGCTTTCCATGTCAAGGTGGTTGGTAGGCTCATCAAGGATCAGGATGTTCGCACCGGAGATCATCATCTTGGATAACAGGCAGCGGACTTTCTCACCACCGGAGAGTACACGGACTTTCTTGACACCGTCTTCGCCCGGAAAGAGCATTCTTCCGAGGAAGCCACGTACATAAGTAGCATCCTTGATCTCAGAGTACTGGGTCAGCCAGTCTGTAATGGTAAGGTCATTGTCGAATTCCTGTGTATTGTCCTTCGGGAAGTAAGCCTGGGAAGTAGTAACGCCCCATTTGTAGGTTCCTTCATCCGGCTCCAGCTCTCCTGTAAGGATACGGAAGAATGTTGTGATCGCCTGCTCATTGGCACCGACGAAAGCAACCTTGTCGTCATGACCGAGAGTGAAGCTGATGTTGTCAAGAACTTTCACACCATCGATGGTCTTGGAAAGGTTCTCGACCATAAGTACTTCGTTTCCAATCTCGCGGTTCGGACGGAAGTCGATGTAAGGATATTTACGGCTGGACGGACGCATGTCGTCAAGCTGGATCTTCTCCAGGGCACGCTTACGGGAAGTAGCCTGTTTGGACTTGGAAGCGTTGGCACTGAATCGGGAAATGAATTCCTGGAGTTCTTTGATTTTTTCTTCCTTTTTCTTGTTGGCTTCTTTCATCTGTTTGATGAGGAGCTGGCTGGATTCGAACCAGAAGTCGTAGTTTCCGGCATATAACTGGATCTTGCCGTAGTCGATATCTGCGGTGTGAGTACAGACTTTATTAAGGAAGTAACGGTCATGGGATACAACGATGACGGTATTGTCAAAGTTGATCAGGAATTCCTCGAGCCATTCGATCGCCGGGAGATCCAGGTGGTTGGTAGGCTCATCGAGGAGCAGGATGTCCGGGTTTCCAAAAAGTGCCTGAGCCAGAAGGACTTTGACCTTCTGGCTTCCTGTCAGGTCTGCCATCTGTGTGTAATGAAGATCGGTATCAATGCCAAGTCCGTTCAGAAGAGTAGCAGCATCAGATTCTGCTTCCCATCCGTTCATCTCTGCGAATTCGCCCTCGAGTTCACTGGCACGGATTCCGTCCTCATCTGTAAAATCTTCTTTAGCGTAGATCGCTTCTTTTTCTTTCATGATCTCGTACAGTCTGGCATTTCCCATGATGACGGTGTCGAGAACCTGATAAGCGTCATATTTGAAGTGGTCCTGCTGCAGGAAAGAAAGACGCTGGCCAGGAGTGATAACGATATCTCCGTTGGTCGGCTCAAGCTGTCCGGACAGGATCTTGAGGAAAGTAGACTTACCGGCACCGTTTGCACCGATCAGACCATAACAGTTTCCCTCTGTGAATTTGATGTTGACATCCTCAAAGAGAGCTTTCTTGCCAACACGCAGTGTGATATTATTTGCTGAAATCATAAAGTACCTCTTTTCTTGATTATGGTTTCTTGGTTTTCTTATTATTTTTATGCATTCACATCTCATTTTACAGTAAAAAGAGGATTTTGCAAGACTTAATCCTTGATTTTTGCGGGAAAAACGAAGAAGCTGTTGAAAATAATTAAAAATCCGGCTGAAAAATTAAAAATAATGTTGAATTTATACAATAAAATTGTTATAATCCATACCAATAGGCTGTAATAAGAAACAAAAGGTACGCAGACAGATAAGGACGCAAAGGAGAGGGACGTCCGAGACAGCAGAGAGAGGGCTTAAACTATGTTGATTACCAGAGAATGTGATTATGCAGTAAGGGTCGTGCGCGCACTGGCGGCAGGCGGGAGGATGAGTGTTGGGGATATCTGTGATAAGGAATTTATCACAGCACCTTTTGCCTACAAGATCCTTAAGAAACTTCAGAAAGCAGAGATTGTAAAGGGATTTCGGGGAGTGCATGGGGGGTATTCCCTGAACCGCAGGGCAGAGGATCTGACTCTTTACGATATTTATACAGCGATCGATCCGGAATTTCTGATCATCGACTGTCTGGAACCGGGATATGAGTGTCCGCGCAATGGTGAGGGTGACCATGCGTGTACCATACACTGTGAGCTGTGCAAGATCCAGAAGGAACTTTGCGGAATGCTTAAGAGCAGTAACCTTAAGGATCTTCTTCCATCGGACTTTATGGAAGAGCCGGTCGATTTCTGAAAAGCAGAACAGAATGTCATTTTTGGTACAAAACACCAGAGAATTTGTTACAGTTCACAAAAAGTAAGTGGACTGTAACTTTTTTTGTATGTAAATATGTACAGAAAAAATACAATCCAGATTGGACAATCCGAAAGGCGTATGCTATAATAATGAATGGACTTTTAGACCGCTTACTGGTCTAGAGATAAAAATTTTTCATCATACCTTTAAGGAGGAAACAAACTATGGCAAGAAAGATGAAAACCATGGATGGTAACCATGCAGCCGCTCATGCTTCTTATGCATACTCAGATGTAGCTGCTATCTACCCGATCACTCCTTCATCTGTTATGGCGGAAGCAACAGATGAGTGGGCAACTCAGGGAAGAAAGAACATCTTTGGACAGGAAGTACAGGTTACAGAGATGCAGTCTGAGGCAGGTGCTGCAGGTGCAGTACACGGATCTCTGGCAGCAGGTGCTCTGACAACTACTTATACTGCATCCCAGGGTCTTCTTCTGATGATCCCGAACCTTTACAAAATCGCTGGTGAGCAGCTTCCGGGCGTTATTAATGTATCCGCTCGTGCACTTGCTTCTCACGCACTTTCCATCTTCGGAGATCATTCCGACGTTATGGCCTGTCGTCAGACCGGATGCGCAATGCTCTGCGAATCATCCGTACAGGAAGTTATGGACCTGACACCGGTTGCTCATCTTGCAGCAATCAAAGGTAAAGTTCCGTTCATCAACTTCTTCGATGGATTCCGTACATCTCACGAGATCCAGAAGATCGAGACATGGGACTATGAGGACCTGAAAGACATGGCAGATATGGACGCTATCCAGGCATTCCGTGACCATGCACTCAACCCGAATCATCCATGCCAGAGAGGTTCCGCTCAGAACCCGGATATCTTCTTCCAGGCAAGAGAAGCATGTAACCCGTTCTACGATGCTCTTCCGGCAGTAGTTCAGGAATACATGGACAAAGTAAATGAGAAGATCGGAACAGATTACAAACTGTTCAACTACTACGGAGCAGAAGATGCTGAGCACATCATCATCGCTATGGGTTCCGTAAACGATACAATCGAGGAGACAATCGATTACCTTGCAGCAGCAGGCAAAAAAGTCGGTGTTGTTAAAGTTCGTCTTTACAGACCATTCTGCGCACAGGCACTGATCGATGCTATCCCGGATTCCGTTAAACAGATCAGCGTTCTCGACAGAACAAAAGAGCCAGGAGCACTTGGCGAGCCTCTGTACCTTGACGTTGTTGCTGCATTAAAGGACAGCAAGTTCAAAGATGTCAAGATCTTCACAGGACGTTATGGTCTTGGTTCCAAAGATACTACACCGGCACAGATCGTTGCAGTATACGAGAACACAACAAAAGAAAAATTCACAATCGGTATCGTTGATGATGTTACACACCTTTCTCTGGAAACAGGCGCTCCGCTTGTTACAACACCAGAAGGAACTACAAACTGTAAGTTCTGGGGACTTGGAGCAGATGGTACTGTAGGTGCTAACAAGAACTCCATCAAGATCATCGGTGACAATACAGACATGTACGCTCAGGCTTACTTCGATTATGACTCCAAGAAGTCCGGCGGTGTTACAATGTCTCACCTTCGTTTCGGTAAGAAACCGATCAAATCCACATACCTGATCCACAAAGCAAACTTTGTTGCATGTCACAATCCGTCCTATGTAAACAAATACAACATGGTTCAGGAACTTGTTGATGGCGGTACATTCCTTCTTAACTGTGCATGGGATATGGAAGGTCTTGAGAAACATCTCCCGGGACAGGTAAAAGCATTCATCGCTAACCATGGTATCAAATTCTACACCATCGACGGTGTGAAGATTGGTATCGAGACCGGCATGGGACCAACACGTATCAACACAATCCTTCAGTCTGCATTCTTCAAACTTACAGGAATCATTCCGGAAGAGCAGGCAATCGAACTGATGAAAGCAGCAGCAAAAGCTACTTACGGACGTAAGGGTGATGACGTTGTTCAGAAGAACTGGGCAGCTATCGATGCTGGTGCAAAACAGGTTGTAGAAGTTAAAGTTCCGGAGAGCTGGAAAGATGCAGCTGATGAAGGTCTCTTCATGGCTCACGCTAACCACGGTGCTCAGGATGCTCAGGACTTCGTAAACAACATCCAGTGCAAGATCAATGCTCAGGAAGGTAACTCCCTCCCTGTATCTGCATTCACAGAATATGTTGATGGTACTACACCGTCCGGAACAGCAGCATACGAAAAACGTGGTATCGCTGTAAACGTACCGGTATGGCAGCCAGAAAACTGTATCCAGTGTAACCGTTGTGCATATGTCTGCCCACACGCAGCAATCCGTCCGGTAGCACTGACAGAAGAAGAAGCAGCTAACGCTCCAGAAGGAATGGCTACTCTTCCAATGACAGGTATGAAAGATTACAAATTCACCATGACTGTATCAGCTTATGACTGTACAGGATGTGGTTCCTGTGCAAATGTCTGCCCAGGCAAGAAAGGTGCAAAAGCCCTTGCTATGGAAAACATGGAAGCAAACGCAGGACTTCAGAAATTCTTCGATTACGGAAGAGAACTTCCGATCAAAGAAGATGTTGTTGCTAAATTCAAAGAAACAACAGTTAAGGGAAGCCAGTTCAAACAGCCTCTGCTTGAGTTCTCTGGAGCATGCGCAGGTTGTGGTGAAACACCTTACGCTAAACTGATCACACAGCTGTTCGGTGACAGAATGTACATTGCAAATGCTACAGGATGCTCCTCTATCTGGGGTAACTCTTCACCGTCTACACCATACACAACCAACGCTAAGGGACAGGGTCCGGCATGGGCTAACTCACTGTTCGAAGACAACGCTGAGTTCGGTTATGGTATGCTTCTTGCTCAGAGAGCTATCCGTGATGGCCTCAAAGCAAAAGTTGAAGCTGTTGTAGCAGAAGGTAAAGACGAAGCAGTTAAGGAAGCAGGTCAGGAATGGCTGGATACATTCTCTGTTGGAGCAACCAACGGTGCAGCAACAGACAAACTGATCGCAGCTCTGGAAGCTTGTGGATGTGACGCAGCAAAAGAGATCCTTGCTCAGAAGAACTATCTGTCCAAGAAATCCCAGTGGATCTTCGGTGGTGACGGATGGGCTTACGATATCGGATTCGGTGGTGTTGACCATGTTCTCGCAAGCGGACGTGACATCAACGTTATGGTATTCGATACAGAGGTTTACTCCAACACAGGTGGACAGTCCTCTAAATCTACACCAACAGGTGCGATCGCTCAGTTCGCAGCTGGCGGTAAAGAAACCAAGAAGAAAGATATGGCTTCCATCGCAATGAGCTATGGCTATGTATACGTGGCACAGATCTCTATGGGTGCTGACTTCAACCAGACTGTTAAAGCAATCGCTGAAGCAGAAGCTTATCCGGGACCGTCTCTGATCATTGCATACGCTCCATGTATCAACCATGGTATCAAGAAAGGTATGGCAAAAGCTCAGACAGAAGAAGAACTGGCAGTTAAGTGCGGATACTGGCACAACTTCCGCTTCAACCCGGCAGCAGACAAGAAGTTTGCTCTGGATTCCAAGACACCGGATATGGAGAACTACATGGACTTCCTGAATGGCGAGGTTCGTTACAACTCCTTACAGCGTCAGAATCCTGAAAAAGCAGCTAGACTGTTTGCTAAGAACGAATCTGAAGCAAAAGCTAGATATGCATATCTGAATAAACTCGTAGCTATGTACGGCGAAGAAGAATAATTCAGAATCATTGGCCGCGGTACTTTATGTACCGCGGCTTTTTTGATACATGCAGGATGGATTTGTATAAGAGAGAATGGCATGAATAAAAAACTGGATAAAAAAAGAAATATAGATTTTTACCTGTTATATACGTTAGTTTTTTTGGCAGTTGCCCTGGCACTGTATCTGAAATTTTTTGCAAATGGGAAATCACTTGTCTGGAGCCATGACGGTGTGCCACAGCATCTCAACTCACTGGCATATTATGGAAAGTATCTGAGAAAGGTACTTCATACTTTGTTTATAGAACATAAGCTGTCCCTGCCTCTGTGGGATATGCATATTGGCTACGGTTCGGACATTTTGACGACCTTACATTATTATGTGATTGGGGACCCGCTGACACTTTTATCTGTGTTTGTCCCGGCATCAAAGACAGAAGCCCTCTATGCGTTTCTGATCTTTCTGCGTATTTATCTGGCTGGCATTGCGTTCAGCAGATACAGTTTTTATCATAAGAATTCAAAACAGGCGACCTTTATGGGAACGATGATCTACATCTTTGCAGGATGGACGATCTATGCGGCGATGAAACATCCGTATTTTTCCAATCCCATGATCTACCTGCCTCTGATTCTTCTGGGAATTGACAAGATCTATAAGAAACAAAAACCATATGTATTTATATGGTCCGTTGCCCTGGCAGGACTTTCAAACTTTTATTTCTTTTATATGCTGGGGATCTTTATGGTACTTTATGCGATTTTCCGCTACTTTGATCTGTTTGCGGACAGATCCATCAAAAATATCGGGAAATGGCTTGGCGTTTTTGCGGTATATTCCGTGATCGCAGTACTGATCGCTGCGGTGATCCTGCTTCCGGTGATTCTTCCGGTGTTTGGAACGGATCGTTTCAAGGCAGAGAACTATGTACCGCTGTTTTATGACAGAATTTACTACGAAAAATATCTTGGATGTCTGATCGGAGAAAACATGATCCAGTGGGGTGTTGCCGGTTATACGGCAGTTTCCCTTGCCGGTGTTTTCGTACTGTTTTCCAAAAAGAAAAAGTACACCGCACTCAAGGCTGGTTTTGTGCTTCTGAATGTGTTTTTGCTGCTGCCTTATGCAGGGCATGTCCTGAATGGACTTTCCTACGTTTCCAATCGCTGGATCTGGGCTTATGGAATGCTGATCGCGTACATCTTTGTAAAAATATACCCGGAACTTTTTGCTCTTACGCTTACAGAAAAGCGAAAAGTTTTTGTGATGCTTCTGATCTACTGTATTCTGGCGCTCCTTCCGGAGGCGGCAAGGACACAGCGAAATCTGATGGCGATGGTCCTTTTGTCACTTTCGACATTTACCGTGCTTTCCTTCGGAAATATCTTTACCAGGGAGCGAAATCTTACGGTGATGGTTGCAGGTTTCCTGATCGCAGGCATCCTGTTTAATATGCATTATCAGTATTCCTATGAGAAAGATTATCTCTCGGAATTCACCGACAGTGGAGAAGCCCTGGAGAAACTGGAAACAGGCGTTGACCGTGCGGTACTCAGTACCGATGATCCTTCGGTTTACCGTTATGACCAGATGGATACGAATTCCAGCGAAAACTCTTCGATGCAGATGGGAACGAACAGTACTGCTTATTATTTCAGTGTCGCAAGCTCAAGCATCGCGAATTTCTTTGACGAGATGTACCTGAATACACCGTGGGAACAGCATTATAACAATCTTGACGGACGGACGATCCTGGACCGCCTCGCTTCAGTGAAATATTTTGTAGTCAAAAAGGGCAAGGAATCAGATCTTCCATATGGCTATTCCAGACTCAGCGGCGAAGCAGAAAAGAATGGCAAGACTTATCTGGCATATGCAGATGAAGATGCATTGCCGCTTGGCTATACCTATGATTCCTGGATATCCAGAGAAGATTATGACAAGATGACTGTGACAGAGAAACAGCAGGCTCTTTTGCAGGGCGTGGTCCTCGATGACAGTTCCCTTCCAGAGACAGAGACACATTTCAATGACCGCGAAGTTTCCTATTATACATCAGAGGGCAAAGGCTGCCGCCTCAAGAATGGCAAAGTCGTGGTCACACAGGAAAATGCACAGCTCAAGCTGGTCTTTAAAGGAGAGGAAAATGCGGAGACATATCTGATCACGGAAGGCCTGGATTACGAAGGGCTTTCCCCAAGAGAAATGATCAGCGGCAAAAAATGGTCCAAAATGACAACTTACGAGCAGAACAAACTGCTGGAAGAAAACAGCAACTGGCGTTACTGGAAGGAGAGTCAGAAAGCTTCGATCCAGATCGGAGGACGTTTCCTCAAGAAAACGATCCAGATTTTTACAGATAAGTACAATGCATACAGTGGCAAGCATAATTTCCTCTGCAATACCGGATACAGCGAAAAAGGCAGACACACGATAACTCTGACTTTTGAAAATACGGGAGTCTACAGTTTCGACAGCCTCAAGATCTACTGCCAGCCAATGACAGAGATCGACAGTCAGACCAGCAAACTTGGCGAAGAAGTTCTGACCGATGTAAAAATTGGCAATAACGAGATCAATGGAAAAATCTCTCTTTCTGACACAAAAGCACTGGTACTTTCCATTCCTTACAGTGAAGGATGGACGGCGTATGTCGATGGAGAAGAAACAGAACTTAAAGAAGCAAATACCATGTATATGGCCCTGGAACTTCCGAAAGGTGATCACGAGATCCACCTGGTATACTGGACACCATATCTCAGAACCGGTCTGTGCTTGACTTGTATCGGTGTATTGTGCTACATTGTGTTGGTGTTAATAAACAGAAAGAAAAAGAGGTTTTAAAAATCATGAAGAATATGCTGTCAGTTGTGCTTCCGGCTTATAATGAGGGACTTATGATAGGAAAAACCTGCAGGGTTCTTCGGGAAGTACTGGAAGGAGCAGGAATTCCCTACGAACTGGTTCTGGTAAATGACGGTTCCAGCGACAATACCTGGGAAGAGATCCTTAAGGCGGGTCACAAAGACCCGGCAGTTCTCGGTGTGCGTTTTTCCAGAAATTTCGGGAAAGAAGCGGCAGTTTTTGCAGGAATGGCGCAGGCATCCGGAGATGTGGTCGCTGTTATGGACTGCGACCTCCAGCACCCGCCGGAAACACTGATAGAAATGTACGCACTCTGGAAACAGGGGTATGAAGTGATCGAGGGCGTCAAGAAAAGCCGTGGCAGAGAAAGTTTTCTGCACAAAGAAAGCGCAGGCTTTTTCTATGGCATCATGTCCAAAGTGACAGGCGTAAATATGCAGAACGCTTCCGATTTCAAGATGATGGACCGGCAGGTGGTGGATAATATCCTTGCGATGCCGGAGCGGAATATGTTTTTCCGTGCAACTTCATCTTGGGTGGGATTCAGGACGACATCTGTAGAGTTTGAGGTACGGGAGAGAGAAGCGGGAGAGTCCAAGTGGTCTACCTGGTCACTGGTCAAATATGCATTTACCAATATCGTGGCGTTCACAACATTGCCGCTTCAGTTTGTGACGGTGGCAGGTGGAATCTGTTTTCTTGGTTCACTGCTTCTGATCATTTATTCCCTGGTGCAGTATTTCTCAGGTCATGCAGTGGAAGGATACACAACGACGCTTCTCGTGCTTCTTCTGATCGGCAGCGCGATCATGCTGAGTCTTGGCATCATCGGATACTATATCGCCAAGATCTATGAGGAAGTCAAGCGCCGTCCGCGTTATATCGTTTCCAGGATCATGCGTGGTGGAGAAGACGTTTCAGAGACTGCCAGACACGATGGAAGATAGGAGCAAATGATTATGAAGAAACTAAAAGATATGATCCTGCGTTTTTACCAGAACGATGTGATCCGATATGTATTTTTTGGAGGATGCACGACCCTGGTCAATCTGGTCTGCTTTTTTGTACTCCGTAAATGTGGACTGGAGCTGAATATTGCAAATCTGATCTCGATCATCACAGCGATCCTGTTCGCCTATGTCGTTAATTCCAGATTTGTATTTCAGGACAAATGCGAGACACTTAGAGACCATTTCAGACCGTTCTGCAAATTTATCAGCGCGCGCCTTGTGACAATGGTGATCGAGGTCGGCGGTGTGTGGCTCCTCGTCGAAGTCTGCAAAATGAACGACATGGTGGGAAAATTCATCACACAGTTTATCGTTCTCGCTTTAAATTACATATTCAGCAAGTTTTTTGTTTTTACAACAGGAAAAAAATAATCTGGTCTTAAATATACGATTGGGGGATTTCAGAAATGACATTAGAAGAAACACTTCAGAAGATTCATCCACTGGATGAAAAAGCAATGGAAATTTCCAGAAAGAGATGGGACAGTATCGCTAAACCACTGCATTCTCTTGGAAAGATGGAAGATCTGGTCGTTCAGATCGCGGGCATCACAGGAAGCCCGGATATGAACCTTAAGAAACGTGCCCTGGTTGCGATGTGTGCAGACAACGGTGTGGTAGAGGAAGGCGTGACACAGACAGGACAGGAAGTGACCGCGATCGTTGCAGAGAATTTCCTGACAGGCGATACTTCTGCCTGCACGATGTGCCGTCAGTGCGGAACAGATGTTTATCCGGTGGATGTTGGAATGGCGGTAGATACCAAAGTCCCGACAGATCTCAAAGTTGCCATGGGTACCAGAAATATGGTCAAAGAACCGGCAATGACAAGAGAAGAAACAGTGAAAGGGATCGAGGCGGGGATCGAGATGGTTTCCCGACTCAAAGCGAAAGGATATGGACTCCTTGCTACCGGAGAGATGGGGATCGGAAATACTACGACCAGTAGTGCTGTTGCATCTGTTCTTCTTGACCGTCCGGTGGAGGAGATGACAGGACGCGGCGCAGGTCTTTCCAGCGATGGTCTGAACCGCAAGATCACCGCGATCAAAAAAGCGATCGACAAACACCAGCCGGACCCGAAGGATGCGATCGATGTCCTTGCAAAAGTCGGTGGTCTGGACATTGCAGGTATGGCAGGCGTATTTATCGGCGGTGCTGCCTTTAGTGTTCCGGTTGTGATCGATGGATTTATCTCCTGTGTGGCAGCCCTGATCGCGCAGCGAATCTGCCCGACCGTAGGTGACTATATGATCGCTTCCCATGTATCCAAGGAACCGGCTGCCCATCTGATCCTGGAGGCTCTTGGCAAAGAAGCTGTGATCCACGGTGACATGTGCCTTGGAGAAGGCAGCGGTGCTGTTGCCCTGTTCCCGTTCCTTGATATGGGAACCGCAGTTTATCAGTCTATGAGCACGTTTGATGACATTCATGTAGAACAGTATGAGGAGCTTGTCTGAGTATGATGATTCTTGTAACAGGAGGCAGCGGAAGCGGGAAATCTGCCTTTGCGGAAGATCAGGTCGTATCTTTTGGCGAAGCGGAGAGAGTCTATATCGCTACGATGTTCCCTTTTGATGAAGAGAGCAAAAAAAGAGTGCAGCGCCATCGGAATATGCGAAGCGGCAAGGGGTTTGAGACCATTGAATGCTACACCGATCTTGCACAGGTAAGAGTTTCAAAGGGCAGTACTGTCCTTCTGGAATGCATGTCGAATCTTGTTGCCAATGAAATGTTCCAGGAAAACGGAGCGCATGAGCGGACAGTCCAGGAGATCCTCAAAGGTGTGAAGTCTCTTCTTGCCCAGGCGGGGAATCTGGTGATCGTCACGAATGAGATCTTTTCGGAGGCGGCTTCCTATGAGGGAGAGACGGAAACTTACCAGAAATATCTGGGAAAGATCAACCAGGAGCTTGCACATCTTGCGGATGAGGTCGTGGAAGTAGTTTACGGAATCCCTGTCTATCACAAGAAATCAAAAGGAGGCACTTCCCATGAAAAGTCTGTGGAATAGTTTTAAGATCGCATTTGCCATGTTTTCCAAGATTCCCATGCCACAGGCAGAGTGGACAGAGGAAAACATGCGCTATATGCTGTGCTTTTTTCCATTTGTAGGAGCAGCAGCAGGCCTCCTCACGTTGGGAGTAAGCTGGCTGGGAGAGTACTTTGGATTTGGTACAGGCTTTATGGCAATGGCGCTGATCCTGGTTCCAGTCCTTGTGACGGGCGGGATCCATGTGGACGGGCTTCTGGACACTTCAGATGCCTTAAGTTCCTGGAGAGACCGTGAAAAACGTCTGGAGATCCTCAAAGATTCCCATGCGGGTGCATTTGCCGTGATCACAGCATGCGTGTATTTCCTGGTTCTGTATGGCGGATTCAGCCAGATCACGGGTGACTGGACAGCGATGAAACTTATCGCACTTGGCTATGTAGTATCGAGATGTTTTTCCGGACTCGGTGTGATCACCCTGCCAAAAGCCAACGCCGGCGGCACAGTGGCAGAGTTTTCACGCAAGGCACAGGATACCACGGTTCGAAATACACTGATCGTTTATCTCGTGCTTCTGGCGGCTTTGATGCTTCTGATCCAGCCGGTATGGGGAGCAGTGACTTTTGTGACGGCTGTGCTTGTTTCCCTTTTTTATAAACATAAGGCGATGAAATATTTTGGAGGAACGACCGGGGATCTGTCGGGGTATTTCCTGTGTCTCTGTGAGGCATGGATGGTACTTGCACTGGCAATCCTGACGGTAGTTTATCCGATATAGGAGTGTAGAGTATGGAAATAATAATTGGAGGGGCTTTTCAGGGAAAAAGCACCCTGGCAGAAAAAGATCATCCAGATGTAACATGGATAAACGGGGCACAGGCAGACTGGGAGAGCCTTTCCCATGCAGAAGGTGTCATGGGATTTCATGAATATATCCGAAAAGAAATGAAAGCAGGAAACGATATCAGCAGCCTTGCCGAAGACCTGATCCGTGTAAATCCGGATCTGATCCTGGTATCAGACGAAGTTGGTTATGGCGTTGTGCCGATCGATGCGTTTGACCGCGCCTACCGTGAGGCGGTCGGCAGGATCTGCACGAAACTGGCAGCATACAGCCACCGGGTAACGAGAGTTGCCTGCGGGATCGGGACGGTGATCAAGGATGCTTAAGTTATGGTTTGTCCGCCATGGAATGACGGAGGGAAACAGCCACCAGAGATATATTGGAGTGACAGATGAACCTCTCTGTGAGGAGGGACGGAAATTACTGGAGAAATTTACTTATCCTGCCGTACAGGCTCTGTTTGTAAGCCCTCTGAAACGCTGCAGGGAAACCGCATCGATCCTGTTTCCGAAGGGAGAGCAGAGGATAGTGCCGCTTCTTGCAGAGTGCGATTTTGGAGAATTTGAGAACAAAAACTATAAAGAACTTTCAGACAATCCTCACTATCAGGAATGGATCGACAGCAACGGAACCCTTCCGTTTCCGGGAGGCGAGAGTAAGGAAGAATGCGCGGACAGGAATCTGAAAGGTTTTGATGAAGTGCTCAAAGCCTGTAGAGATGAAGGCATTACCGAGGCAGCACTGGTGGTCCATGGGGGCACGATCATGAATATCATGGAAGCGTATGCCCTTCCGAAGAAAGCTTTTTATGAGTGGCATGTCGGAAACGGCTGCGGCTATCTGGTCGAGCTGGAGCTTCAGGACTGGAATGACGCAGAACGACATTTTACTCAGGTCACTGCCACTGCAAATAAGTAATTGCAAGAGTAATCATGCTCTGTCTCCAGGCAATCCTTCTTTTTATGAGTAGTATGCATCGGTTTGGCGGATTGCTTTATTTTCCGATGCCCGATGGGATGATTATATTAAGGTATGAGCATCGATTTATCAGTTTACATTATTTTCTGATGTCAAATCTGTTTGGTATGTTAGGGTATTGGCATCGGATTTAACGATAACATGGTTTGCGATGCAGAAATTTATTACAGCACTGTTTTTTATAAGAAAAATATGGTAGAATCAGATACACAGCGACGGAGCGAAAGCTTCGCCGCTTTTTCTGTATCCGGGATAAATGAGAAATTACTTTTGAATACAAAATTTTTTTGACAAACAAAAATATTTTGCGGATTATGGTTGAAATAAAATACAGAATATGATAGAGTATTAGTATAAAATATCTAAATCCTGTGGATGATAACAAACCTGTGTTGGAAAAAATTCACAAGACAAGGAGGAGATCTTTATGTTGATTGTTGGAAACGGAAGAATGATCACAAGGGACGCATCCTGTGCACTGCTTGAGAATGGTGCAGTTGCAATGGATGGTAACACCATAAAGATGGTGGGGGTAACTGATGAAGTAAAGAAAGCATATCCTGATGCAGAATTTATCGATGCACATGGCGGGATCATCATGCCGGCATTTATCAATGCGCATGAACATATCTACAGTGCATTTGCCAGAGGACTGAGCGTGAATGGATACCACCCACAGGGATTTCTGGATATTCTGGATGGCATGTGGTGGAACATTGACCGTCATCTGACTCTGGAGCAGACGAAGCTTTCTGCCTATGCAACTTACATCGATTCGATCAAGAACGGTGTGACAACAGTATTTGACCATCATGCAAGCTTTGGTCACATCACAGGTTCTCTGAATGCGATCGAGGAAGCTGCGAAGGATCTCGGTGTCCGCACCTGTCTGTGCTATGAGATCTCAGACAGAGACGGCATGGACAAATCCCGGGAATCCGTGATGGAGAACGTAAACTTTATTAAACATGCGAAGCAGGACGACAGCGATATGCTGGCAGCAATGATGGGTATGCATGCATCCTTTACAATTTCAGATGAGACAATGGCACTGTGCCAGGAATTAAAGCCGGACGGAGTCGGCTATCACATCCATGTGGCTGAGGGGATCTATGATCTTCACCAGTGTCTTAAGGAACACAGCAAACGTATCGTAGACAGACTCTATGACTGGGATATCTTAGGTCCGAAGACTCTGCTTGGACACTGCATCTATATCAATGAGCATGAGATGGATCTGATCAAAGAGACAGATACCATGGTCGTACACAATCCGGAATCCAATATGGGAAATGCCTGCGGATGCCCTCCTAGCATGGAGCTGGTACATAAGGGGATCCTGACAGGACTTGGAACGGATGGCTACACCCATGATATGATGGAATCCTGGAAGGTGGCAAACATCCTTCACAAACATCATCTCTGTGACCCGAATGCCGCATGGGGCGAAGTTCCACAGATGCTGTTTGAGGGAAATGCAAAGATCGCAAACCGTTACTTTAAGAAGGAACTCGGTGTACTTAAGGAAGGTGCAGCAGCAGATGTGATCGTTATTGATTATGATCCGCTGACTCCTATGAACGAGGGCAATATCAACAGCCATCTGCTGTTCGGCGTAAACGGTGCCATGGTGCAGACAACGATCTGTAACGGCAAAGTTCTCATGAAAGACCGTGAAGTGCTTGTATGTGATGAAGCCAAAGTCATGGCAGACTGCCGTCAGGCTGCAAAAGAACTTGCAGAGGATATCAACAGCTAAATGCTGACAATCACTATTTTTGTATTGGGAATTACAGGGAGAAATAAATTATGAGCGATATTATGAAGAGTATTCCATTTGGACAGTTAATGGAATGGATATTAGCAGAACACAAAGCAACAGGACAGGTCTTTGGAATCCAGAAAGCATATGTGGCTGATCCGGCCAGAACCGTAGAGATTTTTGGAAGAAAACTTGAAAATCCTGTCGGACCGGCAGCAGGTCCGCATACACAGCTTGCACAGAACCTTGTGGCAGCTTACTATGCAGGTGCGAGATTTTTTGAGTTAAAGACAGTACAGAAGATGGATGGACCGGAACTTTCCGCATGTATTCCGAAACCATGTATCGTGGCAGAGGATGAGGCATACAACTGCGAATGGTCTACAGAACTTTACGTTCCACAGGCAATGGGCGAATATATCAAGGGCTGGATGGCACTTCATGTGATCTCCAAAGAATTCGGACTTGGAAGCCCGGACGGATTCCAGTTCAACATGTCCTGCGGCTACAACCTGGAAGGAATCAAGGATAAGAAGATCGACGACTTTATCGAAGGACTCAAAGATGCCCGCGATACAGAAGTTTTCAAGGAATGTAAGACATGGCTTCTCGATCATGCAGATCTCTTTGAGCATGTGACAAAAGAAGATATTGAGGCAATTCCGTCAGAAATCTGTAATTCTATCACACTTTCTACCATGCACGGATGTCCTCCGCAGGAGATCGAAAATATTGTTATGTATCTCCTCAAAGAAAAACACATCAATACTTACGTAAAATGTAATCCGACACTTCTTGGTTATGAATTTGTCCGTAAAGCAATGGACGATCTGGGATATGACTACATGGCATTTACAGATTTCCATTTCAAGGATGATTTACAGTATGAGGATGCTGTTCCAATGCTGAAACGCCTCAAAGAAACAGCAGCACAGGAAGGCCTTTCCTTCGGTGTGAAACTGACCAATACCTTCCCGGTAGATATCAAACGCCAGGAACTTCCGGGTGAGGAGATGTATATGTCTGGTAAAGCCCTGTTCCCGCTTTCTATCACAGTGGCGGCACGTCTTGCAGAATCTTTTGACGGCGAGCTTCCAATGTCCTTTTCAGGCGGAGCTGACCAGAAGAATATCGATCAGATCGTGGGCTGCGGTATTTGGCCGGTCACAGTGGCAACTATTCTTCTCAAACCGGGTGGATACAAATGGATGACCCGCATTGCAGAGAAAGCAGATGAGTGCGAAGTTGGAGAATGTGGCAAAGTCAAAGTAGAAGAAGTGAAGAAACTTGCAGAATCTGCTCTTGCTGATGCTCATTATCAGAAGAACACAAAGAAAGCAGCAGGAAAGAGAAACGAAGAGAAATCCCCGCTTCTTGACTGCCTTAAGAAGAAAGATGCTCCGAACAAAAAAGATTTCACAGCACACAAACGTGTATGCGGAAACTGTGCAGACGTATGTCCGAACCGTGCAAACGTCCTGATCGAAGTACCGGAGATGGAACTTCTGCAGATCCTTCATGTAGACTATATGTGTAACGAATGCGGCAACTGCCGTTCCTTCTGCCAGTATGCGGGAGCACCATATAAAGACAAATTTACTTTATTTGCAACAGAAGAAGACATGAAAGACAGCACAAACAATGGTTTCACCGTACTGGATACAGAAAGCAAAGAAGTAAAAGTACGTATTGGAGACAAAGAAGAAATCGTAAAAGCAGACCAGCTGTCCGGCATCCTCACAGAAGGACTGTCACAGCTTATCTGCACAGTAATCAATGACTATGCTTACCTGTTGATGTGATATCCATAAAACAGGAAAAGGAGAATCCACTATGGCAATATTTAAAGTAAATGGACAAAGTGTTCAGCCGGAGAAGAATCAGAAGCTTTTGAGATTCCTCCGTGACGAACTTCACCTGACATCCGTAAAGGACGGATGCAGTGAGGGCGCATGTGGAGCCTGTACAGTGATCATTGACGGAAAAACCTGCAAAGCATGTGTCCCGGATACAGATTCCCTTGACGGAAGAGAGATCATAACCGTAGAGGGACTGACAGAATGGGAACAGCAGGTATACACCTATGCATATGGAAAGGCCGGAGCAGTACAGTGTGGATTCTGCATTCCTGGAATGGTAATGTGTACGAAAGCACTTCTCGATGAAAATATGGAGCCTACAGACGACGAGATCCGATATGCGCTGCGCAATAACTACTGCCGCTGCACAGGATACGTAAAGATCATGGATGCCGTCCGTCTGGCAGCAAAGATATTAAAAGCAGGCGAAATTCCAGATGATGGTGACCCGAACTGGACACTTGGCAATCGCGTGGCAAGGATCGATGTAGAGGAGAAAGTCCTCGGATACGGTAAATATCCGGATGATTTTTACCTGGATGGCATGCTTTATGGAGTCGCTCTCCGAAGTAAATATGCACGTGCGAGAGTGCTTTCCATCGATACTTCCAAAGCAAAAGCACTTCCGGGTGTGGAAGCAGTTGTAACTGCAGAGGATATCCCAGGCGAGAACAAGATCGGTCATCTGAAGCATGATCAGTACACTCTGATCCCGGTCGGCTCTCTCGTACATTATCTCGGCGATGCGATCGCACTCGTAGCGGCAAAAGACCGTGAAACCGCAGAAAAAGCGATCAAACTTATCAAGGTAGAGTATGAGGCGCTTCCTCATGTACATACGATTGAGGAAGCAGCAGCGCCGGATGCACCGAAGGTTTTTGACGAGGAAGAAAACAATATCTGTGCACACAAACACATCAGCAGGGGAAATGCCGAGGAAGCGATCCGAAATTCCAAATATGTGATCTCGCATCATTTCGAGACGCCATGGACAGAGCATGCTTTCCTTGAGCCGGAATGTGCCGTTGCTTTTTATGATGAGGACGGAGACGTATTTATCTATTCCACAGACCAGTCAGCACACCAGACCCTGCATGAGTGTTCTCTGCTCCTTGGAACGGATAAGGTCAAGGTGCAGAATGCACTTGTAGGCGGCGGTTTTGGCGGTAAGGAGGATATGACAGTACAGCATCTTGCAGCTCTCCTTACTTATGTGACAAAGAAACCGGTCAAAGTCAAATTTACCAGAGCAGAGTCTCTCCTTGTCCATCCGAAGCGTCATCCGTTCTATATGGATATGACGATGGGCTGTGATGAAGATGGTAATATCATGGGCGTAAAAGCAAGCGTCACTTCGGATACAGGTGCTTTTGCCTCCCTTGGCGGCCCTGTCCTGGAACGTGCCTGCACCCATGCAGCAGGTCCGTACCATTACGAAAACTTTGAGATCGAGGGAACTGCTTACTATACAAACAATCCGCCGGCAGGAGCTTTCCGTGGATTTGGTGTAACGCAGACCTGTTTTGCGACAGAGACCCTGCTTAATATGATGGCAGATAAAGTCGGCATCACTCCATGGGAGATCCGCTACCGCAATGCGATCCGCCCGGGAGAAGTCCTTCCGAATGGCCAGATCGTAGATGATTCCACAGGCCTTGTGGAGACTCTGGAGGCGGTCAAGGAAGATTATGACGCAGCGATGGCGGCAGGAAAACCGGTCGGAATCGGCTGTGCGATGAAAAATGCCGGTGTTGGCGTTGGTATTCCGGATACAGGACGTGTGAAATTGATCGTGGAGGATGATGAGAAACTTCATATTTATTCCGGAGCTTCCTGTATCGGTCAGGGACTTGGAACGGTTCTCGTACAGATGATCGTGACAAATACAGACATCAGACAGGAAGACATCGTATATGAGCGAAGCAATACCTGGATCTCACCGGATTCCGGAACGACTTCCGGTTCCAGACAGACGCTTGTTACCGGTGAAGCCTGCCGAAGAGCCTGCGAGAAACTGATGGAAGACCGAAGAGCCGGCAAGGAACTTAAGGATATGAAGGGGATCGTATACTACGGAGAGTACCTGGCAAAGACAGATCCTCTTGGTGCAAATGTGCCGAACCCGGTATCCCATGTTGCATACGGATATGCGACCCAGATGTGTGTCGTAGATCCAAAAACCGGTAAAATGGATCAGATCGTTGCCGCACACGATGTCGGCAAAGCGGTCAATCCACTGTCCTGCGAAGGTCAGATCGAGGGCGGTGTGGTCATGTCCATGGGTTACGCCCTGAGGGAGCAGTATCCGATCGATGAGAACTGCAAGCCGATACAGAAGTATGGTTCTCTCAGATTATTCCGTTCCCATGAAGTTCCAAAGATCAAAGCGATCGTTGTAGATAAACCGGGACTCAAAGTAGCCTGCGGAGCGATCGGTATCGGAGAGATCACATCGATCCCTACCGCACCGGCGATCGCAGATGCATATTTCCGCTATGACGGAATCCGCAGATACAGTCTCCCGCTTGTGAGCACACCATACGAAAGGAAGGTTTGATATGGCAGTCAAAAAGAAATTTCCATATAAGGCAGCCATTGTTTCCTGCAATGGTGGATGCAGGGCAGTCAAGGGGGAAGCAGGATGCAGTGAAGGCTGTATCGGCTGTGGAGCCTGTGTCGATGCATGTAAATTCGGCGCGATTTCCCTCAATGAATACGGAGTGGCAGAAGTCGACGAATCCAAATGCATTGCCTGCCAAAAATGTACCAAAGTCTGTCCGCAGGAGATCATTCATATTCATGAATGCGCGAATTATATCGTGGTCAAATGCTCCAATAAGAGCAAAGGTGCAGCGGCGAAGAAACAGTGCGAAGCAAGCTGTATCGGCTGCGGGATCTGCGAGAAGACCTGTACTGCAGGTGCTGTTAAAGTAACAGATAACTGTGCAGTGATCGATGAGGATGCCTGCTTAAGCTGCGGCATGTGTTCCGTCAAATGCCCGCGCCATGTGATCCATGACCTGCGAGGTATCTTTACACCTGCAAGATAAAGAAAGTAATAAAAGATAGACTAAAAATTCAGAAAATTCAACAGAAAAGATTGCAACTATGCAGTAAAATATGTTACACTATGGGTACGCAAAAAGAACTGAATACCTGAAGTGGAAAATAGCATGGTTCGGAGCCGGACGTAAGTTCAGAGGGGAACAGAGAAGTTTCTTGGGACTTGATCCGGCTCTTTTTATCAGAGGATTTTTCAGAAAATAAGTGCAGGTATTCCAAAGTTTACAATAAAAGCAGGCAGGTGAGAGGTTATGATAGGAAAAAGCGTTCCGCGTGTAGACGCATATGAAAAGGTAACCGGAAGAGCCAAATTTACAGAGGATCTGATACCGCCGAGATGTCTGGTCGCCAAAGTGTTGCATGCATCGATCGGAAATGGTATCGTGACATCCATCGACACAAGTGAAGCAGAAGCGCTGGAAGGGGTTGTCAAAGTTGTGACTTTTAAGGATGTGCCGGAGCACTGTTATCCGACACCGGGACATCCATGGTCAGTAGAACCGGCGCACCAGGATGTGGCAGACCGGAATCTTCTTACGGGACGTGTCCGTTATTATGGTGATGATATTGCGGCAGTTGTCGCAGAGGACGAGATCACGGCAGCCAGGGCACTGAAACTGATCAAAGTGGAATATGAGGAATATCCGGTTGAGATCCATCCACGTAAATCCATGCAGGGAAGCCATCCGCCGATCCATTTCGACAAGAAGGACAATGTTCTGGCACGCTCCAATTATTTTATCGGAGATGTCGATAAAGGTATGGAAGAATCAGAGACAGTTGTCCGGGGAACGTATAAGACCCCGATCGTCCAGCACTGTCATATCGAGAATCCAATTTCCTATGCTTACATGGAAAAGGGCAGGATCGTAGTAGTGACTTCCACACAGATCCCGCATATCGTCCGCCGTGTCATCGGCCAGGCACTGGGAATCCCGTGGGGCAATGTACGTGTCATCAAGCCGTATATCGGCGGAGGTTTCGGAAATAAGCAGGACGTTCTCTATGAACCGCTGAATGCCTTTCTGACCACGCAGGTTGGCGGCAGACCAGTCAAACTGGATATCAGCAGAGAAGAAACTTTCTGCAACACCAGGACCCGTCATTCGATCGAATTCGACCTTGCAGCAGGCGTGGACAAAGACGGTAAACTGCTTGCCAAGGATATGCATTCCTATTCCAACCAGGGAGCTTATGCCTCCCATGGACACGCGATCGCGGCGAACGGTCTGACTTCCTGGCGTTTACAGTATGCCTGTCCAAATATCCGGGGAGAAGCGTATACAGTTTATACCAACACCCCGGTCGGCGGCGCGATGCGAGGTTATGGGATCCCGCAGGTATGTTTCGCGATAGAAAGCTTCATGGATGATGTGGCAGCTGCGATCCATATGGATCCACTTGAATTCCGAAGAAAAAATCTGATCCAGGGATACTATGCAGACGTTTATCTGAAACCGATCGCGGCAAACTCAAACGGTATTTTTGAATGCCTCAAAAAAGGTGCAGATTACATCCACTGGGATGAGAAACGTAAGGAATATGCAAACCAGACCGGAGATGTACGAAGGGGAGTCGGTATGGCACTGTTTTCTTATAAAACAGGTGTATGGCCGATTTCTCTGGAGATCTCAGGAGCAAGGCTTTCCCTGAATCAGGATGGAAGCGTGCAGCTTACCCTTGGCGCGACAGAGATCGGTCAGGGTGCAGACACTGTATTCTCGCAGATGGTGGCAGAGACACTTCACACAGATATGGAACATGTACATATCATGTCCACACAGGATACGGATATTTCGCCATTTGATACGGGAGCTTATGCATCGAGACAGTCTTTCGTTGCAGGAACGGCAGTCCGCCATTGTGCGGAGATCCTGCGTGACAAGATCCTTGCCTATGCCAAGACACTGCTTCCGGAGATCGACACCACGGAACTTGAACTTCGGGACAACTGGATCTGGGCAGGCAAAGAGCAGGCGATCTCACTTGCAGCTCTTGCCGAGGAGAGCTATTACAGTCTCACCAATTCTTCTGTACTGACAGCAGAAGTTTCCGAGCAGGTGAAAAAAAATACGATCGCGACCGGCTGCTGTTTTGCAGAAGTCGAAGTAGATATGAAGCTTGGAAAGATCAAAGTCCTCCATATCATCAATGTGCATGACAGCGGCAAATTATTGAATCCGCAGCTTGCAGAGATGCAGGTACATGGAGGCATATCCATGGGTATGGGCTATGGTATCAGTGAGCAGCTCATTCTCGATGAGAAGACAGGACGGCCGCTGAATGGAAATCTCCTGGACTATAAACTGATGACCATGCTCGATACACCGGAACTCAAGGCAGATTTTGTCGAACTTGATGATCCGATCGGACCATATGGAAATAAGGCACTGGGTGAGCCGCCTGCGATCCCGTGTGCACCGGCGATCCGAAATGCCGTCCTGCATGCAACAGGAGTTGCTTTTAACGAAAATCCACTGACACCGCAGAGACTGATCGATGGTTTCCAAAAAGCGGGACTGATCTGAAAGGGGGAAGACATCATGTATGATATTGAAAATTATTATAATGCAAAAACCGTTTCAGAAGCAGTGGAGCTTCTTACGGAACATCCGGACGCAAGGATCATTTCCGGGGGAAGTGATGTCCTGATCAAGATCCGTGAGGGAAGGATGGCAGGCACTTCGCTGGTGTCGATCCGTGACATCGAAGAACTTAAGGGAATTGAGAAAAAAGATTCCGGGGATATTTATATAGGGGCAGGAACGGTGTTTTCACATATCACAGCAGATCCGATCATTCAGGAGTGTGTTCCTGTGCTTGGGGAGGCGGTAGACCAGGTTGGTGGACCGCAGATCCGAAATATTGGAACGATTGGTGGAAATATCTGCAACGGTGCAGTCAGTGCCGACAGTGTGCCGACGGTTTTTTCCTATAATTCACTTCTGCATATTGCAAATGCAGAGGGCGGCAGAGTGGTTCCGGTCAGGGAGTTCTATCTTGGTCCGGGACGTGTGGCTCTTAAGCAGGGAGAAGTGCTGATGCATGTTGTGATCCCGCGTGCCGAATATGAAGGGTATCATGGACATTACATCAAATATTCCATGCGAAATGCCATGGATATCGCAACGCTGAGCTGCAGTGTAGTCAGCAAAGTGAACCCGGAAACAAAGATCCTGGAGGATGTACGTATCACATTTGGTGTAGCTGCACCGGTACCGTACCGTTGCGTGGAGACAGAAGAACTTCTGAAGGGACGGAAACTTGGAGAAGAGCTGTACCGGAAACTTGAGGACAGCATCCGAAGTGAGATCCATCCGCGAGATTCCTGGAGAGCTTCGAAGGCTTTTCGTCTGCAGATCGGCGGAGAGATCGCCCGCAGGGCACTGATCCGGACTGTGGAACTTGCCGGTGTGCCGGCCGACAGTGTCAGTGGAGGTGAAATGGCATGAAGAGACAGAAAGTACTCGTACAGTGTATTGTAAACGGAGAAGAAGTTGCGGAGTATGTAGACCCGAGAGAATCGCTTCTGGATATGCTGCGTAATCATCTTGGTCTTACTTCCGTCAAAAAAGGCTGTGAAGTAGGCGAATGTGGTGCCTGTACCGTCATCATAGACGGAGAAACGATAGATTCCTGCATCTATCTTGCTGTCTGGGCAGAGGGCAAAAACATTCGCACCCTCGAAGGTCTGGAAAAAGACGGGCAGATCACAAGAATCCAGGAAGCGTTTATTGAAGAAGGTGCAGTTCAGTGCGGTTTTTGTACACCGGGATTTATCATGTCTGCGACTGTCCTTCTGGAGCAGGGCAAAGAACTCACCAGAGATGAGATCCGCAAAAAAATGTCCGGAAATCTCTGCCGCTGCACCGGATATCAGAATATCGTCAATGCGGTAGATAAAGTCATGCATGAAAATGCAGAAAGCAGCAGAAAGGAATAAAAGTAACATGGAACACAAGACAAAACTGATCGTTCGCGGAGGAGGAGATCTTGCCAGCGGGGTGATCCATCGATTATATCGATGCGGCTATCAGGTACTGGTACTGGAATGTAAGAGACCAAGCGCGATACGAAGAGAAGTTTCTTTTGGAGAGGCAGTCTACGATGGAACTTCCTGCGTTGAGGGAGTGACAGGAAGGCTGATCACGAAGGTCAGTGAATGCCAGAAAGTCTGGGAGAATGGAGAGCTTCCGATCCTTGTCGATGAGAGCGGGGAAGCGGTGAAAGAGTTGAAACCGGATGCGCTGATCGATGCGATCCTTGCAAAGAGAAATCTTGGAACAACGAGGGACATGGCACCTCTCACTGTCGCGCTGGGACCTGGCTTTGAAGCCGGAAAGGACGTAGATTTTGTCATAGAAACGCAGAGAGGGCATGACCTTGCAAGGATCATCTCCAAAGGGCCGGCAACGCCAAATACAGGAGTTCCGGGCATCATTGCCGGATACGGCAAAGAACGAGTGATCCATTCCCCGGCGGCAGGGATCATGCATAACCGCTCCAGGATCGGAGATATTGTAGAAAAAGATCAGATCATAGCGATGGTCGATGAGATGCCGGTCTATGCATCTCTGACCGGTGTTCTCAGAGGAATCATCCGCGATGGCTACAAAGTGCCGAAGGGAATGAAGCTCGCAGACATCGATCCACGTAAAGAGCAGAAGAAAAACTGTAATACTATCTCGGACAAAGCCCGCTGCATCGCCGGAAGTGTCGTGGAAGTCCTGATGGCGAACGGAGTGCTGCCGTGATGAAAAAGATACTTCTGGAAGTACTGGCGGTCAATACAGAAAAAATATCCACGATCGCTGTAGTTGGCGGCGGCGGCAAGACCAGCCTGATCTTTCGGCTGATGGAAAGCTTTGTTTCTATTGGAAAAAAAGTGATCGTGACAACGACCACACACATGGCATATGAGCCAGAGCGGCCGTTTGTGGAGGACGGAGATATTGACGGAGTTCGGAAGAATCTGCAGAGATATCACTATACGGTAGCAGCCAGTCTTGACCGCGCGACGGAGAAGATTGGCTGTCTTTCCGAGGAGAAATTAGAGGAACTGAGAGGACTTGCAGATGTACTTTTGATTGAAGCAGATGGTGCAAAACGCCTGCCACTCAAAGTACCGGGAGAGCGGGAACCAGTGATTCCGGAGTTTGCGGAGATGGTTGTCGGAGTTGCTGGTGTGGATGCTCTCGGAGAGCCAATCCAGAAGACCTGCCACAGACCGGAGAAAGTTGCGGATTTCCTTGGAAAAGGGATGGAAGAAGTGGTTACAGAGGATGATATCGTGAAGATTGCTGTTTCCGCGGAGGCATTAAGGAAATGCGTGGATGGACGCGAGTATTGTGTTCTGTTAAATAAAGCAGACATCCGGGGGAAAGCCGAGGCAGCAGAGAGAATCGCAGGAAAACTGGAAGAGCAGGGAGTTCATGCGGTCTGGGGGAGTTTACAGAAGCAAAATTATAATAGTATCTGTAATTGTATTGATAGGACAGAAGAAAAAGCAGAAGTGTGGATGAATAAGTTGCAGGAGCCGCAAAATAAAGGTAGCCAGGCACAGGAAAAGCCCACATTCATCATGCTGGCAGCAGGAAACAGCCGCCGTTTCGGCTCCAACAAGCTGCTGTACGAAATCGGCGGAGTGCCGATGTATCTGCGTACATTGCACAAGCTTCAAAAGGCAGCGTCAGAACTCGGAAACTGCGAGATCATAGTCGTCACCCAGTACGAAGAAATAGCTTCCAAAGCACAAGAATCAGGAGTCCGGGTCCTGATCAATTCACACCCGGAACGTGGCATTTCCTCATCCATGCAGATCGGCCTAGCCGCTGCAAAAGAATCGGCCGCCTGCCTTTTTATCGTATCCGACCAGCCCTGGCTCACCACAGAGACCATCGTCAATCTGGTGCACAAATTTCAATCAGAACACAAAGGCATGGCATGCACCCTCCTTAAAGACAAAACCGGAAACCCCTGCATCTTCTCCCGGAAATATTACCAGGAACTACAGGAGATCACCGGCGACAAAGGTGGAAAACAGATCATAAACAGACATCCCGAGGATGTGGCATATCTTGAGATCGAAGATGCGAAGGAGCTTGTGGATGTGGATACGCTGTATAATGATGGCAGACAATGAAGAAGGAGCCGATTTCCATAGAGAGGGATTTCGACTCCTTTATTATATGTTATGTTAGCATTGCTATGATTTTTCTGACTGATGCTTCGCAAGATAATCTGAAAATGATCTATATCCAAGTTTCCTTTTTCTGGCAAGCATATTAGCCCAGATAGTATTTCCCTGTGCTTCGTTGATGTACCCTGCATCAAATGCCATTTTCATAATGTCGCCTGTTGTAAGATGAGAAAGACCATATTCTGTAACATAAGCAGATATATCTCTCAAATTATTGCTGGCAAGTATGCCTTGTTTCTCTTTTGCAAGTGAAATGGAAGCAGCTTCTCCGCGACCGATGATTTTGTGTCCGGGGTCTGGATGACTTGTAAGCTTTCGGTAAAGTTCATATGTATCAGTACCCACCATAATGGACTCGATTGTTGCATTCCCTGCCTGGAGCATTAAATCGACTTGCGCCTTTAATCCTTTAAAGGGTTCGATTATGAAAAACTCTGTGCTATGGTTCTGTTTTTTGCACATAAGAGCTCAGAATTATTAAAAACAAAATTAATGAAACTACTCAATTATTCGGATATGATTTTTTATAAAGAAAATGGGATATCGATGTCCGGTTTGAAGTATGTACATTTTCCGTATGGACCTGTTCCAGAGAATTTTGATATACTTTTGGGGAAGATGGCAACAGATCACATTGCGCACATTGAAGTTGTATATGAAAATGGATATGAAAAACATCAGGTAATTCCAGAATGTGATATTCCAGAAAATATTTTTTCGGAGGGTGAGTTGGAAGTGCTTGAGAGAATAGATGCTAAATTTAAGGACTTTGGTTCTGTTGATATTTCCAATTATTCACATAAAGAAAAAGGATATTGTGCTACAAAAAAAGGCGAAATTATTTCATATGCATATGCAAAAGACATTCAACTGGATTGCCAGTAGGGAACAAATGGAGGAGGCACCATCGGTGCCTCCTCTGCTCATGTCCTGAAATTCATCCTCAGGTTCTTATTTCTTAGCTCCAGCCTTTTTAGCCGGTTTCTTCAGAAAGCCGTGTTTCTCAGCATCCTCCTCCGCGAGACGGATCGTCTCTTCGGATGGATTGGAGATTACGGCTGCGAAAACGATCTCGCATGGCGGGTTTTCTTTGACTGCCTGGACGGCAGCGGTGACTGCGGATACATCGCCGGTCATAAAAACAGTTTCGTGTCCGCCGCATTTACCGTTCCAGGTAAGGAAGGATACATCGGCGGTCTTCAGCATTTGGTCGATCACGATCACTGCATTGCTGCTTCCGACAACTTCCACTAATCCAAATGCTCCATATCTCATAACAGAATCCTCATTTCATTATAGTATTTAACGATCATATTACTTATTTGCGGTCATGTACATTGCCGGTTCTGTGTCGTGAGCCGGGGATGCGATCACCGTGTGGGAAACAACCTTCGCAATTGGTTCTGCGGTGCGGAGTGCAACGTCCATTGCGGCGTTTACGTCGGAGACAGAACCACGCATCTTCACGCAGGCACCTGCACCAAGACGATTACGCTCGATGTTCTGGATCCTTATATTTGCTGCTTTAGAAGCAGCGTCCAGTGCTACGAAGCAGGCAGCAAAACTGTCAAGTTCAAAGATCCCCACTGCCATGCCATTATAATTCTCAGCCATAATACCTCCATCCATTCTACAGGAATATTTTATTTCGGTTCATATACTGTAATTATACCTGCTTTTCCCGCAAAAAACAAGCTAAAATACGTTTTTTGTGGATTTTATCGCGGATTAAATGTGGGTTTATGACAATAATAAAAAGAAAAATATTGTATTTGTGTTGATTTTGCAAAAAGAAAACGACTGGAATGAAAAAACACAAAGTGCTATAATAAGGACAGTTAAAACTTCTGCACAACAGAAGAAAATGAAGGGAACAAACAGGAGATGAGTAAAGAAAAACAGGGAATTGATTTATTGAAATTTATTGGAAGTATCATGATCTTTACGATACATATGGCAGTTTTCGAGAGTTTTGGAGAAGTTCAGTCTGCATGGGAACTGCTGGGCAGGTGGGCTGTGCCAGTATTTTTTATTGCATCTGCGTATTTTTTGTTTTCGGCGAACAATGGCAGTGTGGAATATGCGAATATCAAAAAATATATATACCGGATCGGAATGCTGTATCTGTTCTGGTTTATATTCAACCTTCCTAATTTTATCTGCGTCCGCTTTTTGAAGAGACCGCCTCATACAATGTATGACTTCCTCATGATCGCAAAAAATTCAGTGCTGTCATCTACATTTACAGGATCCTGGTATCTTCTCAGTAGTATATTTTGTGCATGGCTGCTCTTTGTACTTAAGAAAAAAATGAATACGAAGCAGATCTGCCTCATTGCGTTCCTTTTTCAGATCATTTGTATCTTTACTTCGGTGTATAAAGGAATTCTCCCTGATCAGATCAGACATATTTTCTCTTTCTGGCAGTTTCCCTTAAATATCTTTGGAGGATTATTTTATTTTGCAATTGGCCTGTTTCTGGCAGAGAATCAGGATCTTATTTATAAAGCTCCAAAATGGAAGTATTCATCCATTGCTGTGATGAGTTTCCTTACGTATATTGGTGAAATAAACTTTGCAAAACACTTTGCCATTTATGGCGGTTCAGATGAGGCTTTTTCATTGATTCCGTTGAGCGTTTCTGTTTTTATCCTGGGAATGCGAAGTTCTGTGAAAATCAGAAATGCAAAAAAATTGCGTAATATCAGCACCATCATATACTGCGCGCAGGCAGATATCCTGCTTGCGAAAGTTGCGATTTCAAGAATTTTTGGAATTAATTTTAGTCTTTTCCTGTTCGGGATCTGCAGTGTGATCATGGTCTGTATTATAGCTGCGGTATTCTGGCTGCAGGAAAGAAAAATATGGTGGGCGAAATATCTGACTTAAAGGAGGGGGATTTGGTGTGAAGACACATCAGACAGATTTTTCGAAGGGAAATGTATATCGGAATATCCTGGAGCTGTCGATTCCTATGACATTGGCGCAGCTTCTGAATCTTTTGTATAATGTGGTAGACAGAATGTATATCGGCAGGATTCCGGAGACAGGAAGGATCGCGCTGACGGGAGTCGGGATCTGTTTTCCGATCATTACGATGATCATGGCATTCACTTATCTATATGGAAATGGCGGCAGTCCGCTCTGTGCGATGGAGCTTGGACGGGGAAATGAGGAAGAAGCAGAGAAACTGCTGGGAAATACATTCTCCATGCTTCTGATGACAAGTGTAGTTCTGATGGCAGTTGGATATCTTTTTTATAAGCCGATCCTGTATGCGTTCGGCGCGAGTGACACGACTTATGTCTATGCAGGAGCGTATATCCAGATCTATCTGGTCGGAACACCGTTTGTGATGATCTCGCTGGGGCTGAATCCGTTTATCAACTGCCAGGGCTTCGGAAATATGGGAATGCTGACGATCCTGATCGGTGCAGCCTTAAACATCGTTCTAGATCCGATCTTTATCTTCGTATTCCATATGGGCGTGCGCGGTGCAGCACTTGCAACGATCCTGTCACAGTTCTGTTCCGCAGTCTGGGTGCTGAAATTCCTCACAGGCAAAAAAGTCACACTTCGCATCAGGAAAGAAGCGATGCAGATAGAGTGGAAGAGAGTAAGAGCGATCATGGCACTTGGCGTTTCAGGTTTTATGATGCAGTTTACAAACGGACTGGTGCAGATCTTCTGCAACGCAACGTTGCAGAGCTACGGTGGCGACATCTATGTAGGAGTCATGACGGTTCTCAATTCCGTCCGTGATATCGCGACGATGATGGTACATGGACTGACAAACGGTGCGTCCCCGGTCATGAGCTTCAATTATGGCGAAAAGGCCTACGACAAAGTAAAAAAAGCGATCAAATTTGTGACCGTTGTCTGCTTTTCCTATGCTCTGTTTGTATGGGGGATCATCAAGATCGCACCGGAATTTTTTATCCGGATCTTTAACAGCGAACCGGCACTTCTGGAAAAGGGTGTCCCGGCATTACATATCTATTTCTTTGGATTTTGCTTTATGGCCCTGCAGTTTACCGGGCAGTGTGTATTTGTGGCACTTGGCAAGGCGAAGAGAGCGACATTTTTCTCGATCTTCCGCAAAGTCATCATTGTTGTGCCGCTGACTGTGCTTCTTCCACGTATCGGAGGACTTGGGGTGGACGGTGTTTTCTGGGCAGAACCGATATCCAATCTTGTCGGTGGAAGTGCCTGCTTTTTCACGATGCTGCTGACAATCCTGCCTGAACTAAAACAGAAACAAAACTGAAATAAAAATCAGATAAACAAAAAGCCGCAGAAGCATGTTCCGGAGGGGAAGCTTTTGCGGCTTTCGTTTATGTGTAGATGGATTGAGGTAAATATAGCAAATTATTTGGATCGATCCAAAACGGATCAGAAACAGATCAGATGTGGATCTTGGTACCGGTCTTGCCCTGGATACCGTCTTTGGCTTTTTCGAGAAGGGTGATCATGGCAGTACGTCCTTCCCCTGAAGCTGCGAAGTCCATAGCAGCCTGTACTTTCGGAAGCATGGAGCCAGGTGCGAACTGACCTTCTTCTACATATTTCTGGGCTTCTTCGACAGACATTTCATCCAGCCATTTTTCGTCTTCTTTGCCGAAGTTTACGGCGACTTTTTCGACAGCGGTGAGGATGATCAGCATGTCTGCATCGAGCTCTTTTGCGAGCAGGCAGCTTGCAAAGTCTTTATCGATAACGGCAGAAGCACCTTTGAGGTGATCTCCCTGAAGAGTAACCGGGATTCCACCGCCACCGCAGCAGATCACGATCTTATTTGCGTCAACAAGGCTGTTGATCGCATCCTGTTCAACAATCTCAACCGGCTTCGGGGAAGCAACAACACGGCGGTATCCGCGTCCTGCGTCTTCTTTCATGACATAGCCGTATGCTTTCTCTGCATGTTCAGCCTGTTCTTTGGTCATGAAGTGACCGATCGGCTTGCTTGGATTCTGGAATGCAGGGTCATTCTCATCTACACGGACCTGTGTAACGACAGTAACAACCGGTGTACGCATAAATCCACGTTTGCGAAGTTCTTCGCGAAGTGCATTCTGCAGGTCATATCCGATATATGCCTGGCTCATCGCAACACAGACGGAGAGAGGAGTGTTCGGCTGATTTTCGTCTTCTCTGGAAAGAGCAGCCATAGCATTGTTGATCATGCCTACCTGTGGTCCGTTTCCATGAACAACGACTACCTGATGTCCTTCTTCGATCAGGTCACACAGAGCTTTTGCTGTGGTCTTTACAGCCTGCATCTGCTCCGGGAGAGTGTTACCCAGTGCGTTTCCACCAAGAGCGATAACGATTCTTTTTCTTTTATACATTGAAAAAACCTCCTGAAATACATAAATTAACAAACAATACAAGAAAAAAGAAGAAATATTCTAATATATTGGAAAACAGAAAGAGCCTTGCAGAACATATCCGCAGGGCCCTTAATCTGTTTATCTTATATGAGAAAGAAGATTCTCATATTTATAGCCTGGCGTTGTAAACAACCTGTATTTTATTCGAAAATTCTCGGAGCAGCTTTTACTTCCAGTTTCTTCAGGATATCCTGTGGTTTTTCGAATTTGGAGAGCATGATCATAGCTGCGATCACATATGGTTTGAAGCTTGCTTCTTTGTAAAGCGGGATTCTGTAACGATCGAATACAGATGCATCAACCTCACCTGTCTCGCAGCTTACACCAGTGATGTCAGCCGGCAGGCAGTGCAGATACAGAGCTTTTCCGTCTTTTGTTGTCTTCATAAGCTCTTCTGTGCAAGCCCAGTCTTTGTGCTCTGCGTTCTGAGCAAGAAGTTCTTTTTCCAGTTTGTCGATTCCGTCGAAGTCACCTTCTGCGTACAGATTTGTACGTTTTTCCATAGCTGCGAATGGAGCCCAGCTCTTCGGATATACGATATCAGCATCCTTGAATGCTTCTGCCATATCGTTTGTCTTTGTGAAGGATCCGCCTGTAGCTTCAGCGTTCTTCTTAGCGATCTCTTCAACTTCCGGCATTACATCATATCCTTCCGGATGAGCCAGAACAACGTCCATACCGAAACGAGTCATCAGACCGATAACACCCTGCGGAACGGAGAGTGGTTTACCATAAGAAGGAGAGTAAGCCCATGTCATAGCAAGTTTTTTGCCTTTCAGGTTCTCAACACCGCCGAACTCATGGATGATGTGGAGCATATCAGCCATACACTGTGTCGGATGGTCAACATCACACTGCAGGTTTACAAGAGTAGGTCTCTGCTCAAGGATACCATCTTTGTTTCCTTCTGTAACAGCGTCCATGAACTCTTTCTGATAAGCATGACCTTTACCGATGTACATATCATCACGGATACCGATTACATCAGCCATAAAGGATACCATGTTAGCTGTCTCACGAACAGTCTCACCATGAGCGATCTGAGATTTCTTCTCATCCAGATCCTGAACCTCAAGACCAAGCAGGTTGCAGGCAGAAGCGAAAGAGAAACGAGTACGGGTAGAGTTATCACGGAAAATAGAAATACCAAGACCACTCTCAAATACCTTAGTAGAGATGTTGTTCTCTCGCATAAAACGAAGAGCATCAGCTACAGTAAATACAGCCTCAAGTTCCTCATCAGTCTTATCCCATGTCCAGAAAAAGTCATTATTGTACATTTCCTTAAAGTTTAAGCTGTTAAGTTTATCAATATAATCCTGTAAAGTTTTCATTCGAAAATTCTCCTTTAAAAATATTTTTTATTTTAGCGGAATCGCAGCAGCCACACTACGATTCCTGTCCCCAAATACAACCAACAAAACCTTCCTCAAAAAATCCAATAAAGAAATCAATGCATATCCCCACAACATCAATTTCCGTTCTTCCAATCAAAGTAAAGTCAGCCAACTTCATATCTGAAACAAGAAGAACTATTTAACAAAAAGCCCGAAGGGTATGCAGAGGGAGCAGGGCGCTGCTCCCTTTGCGGTTTTTTATTTGCAATAAGAAGTAGGTAAAGCTGCATAAACAGCTGCGCATCTCACGAGATCGACCTTCCAAGTTTTCTCATTCGGAGCATGTGCCTGAGCCTCAGCACCAGGTCCAAATCCAATACAAGGAATTCCATTACGTCCCATAATAGAAACACCATTTGTAGAGAATGTCCATTTATCAGTAAGCGGACGAGCTTTTCTCATTTCCTCTGTTTCTGCGTTTCCAAGACGAGTTTCCCCATAAAGGTTCTTATAAGCATCCTCAAGAGCCTTAGTTACCTTATGATCCTTCGGAATAGCCCATGTCGGGAAGTAGCACTCGATCTCATATTTGCATCCTGTATAAGACGGTCTGTCGTAGTTGTACATAGAAACAACTACATCATCGCCATATTTCTTAACGCTCGGAAGAGCACGGATCTCATCCAGGCAGCTTTCCCATGTTTCTCCGAATGTCATACGACGGTCAAGAGATACTGCACAGGAGTCAGCTACTGCACAACGGCTAGGAGAGGTGTAGAAGATCTGGGATACAGTTACAGTACCGCGTCCAAGGAAACGAGCCTCTTCCCAGTCAGGGTTGAATTTCGGGTTGAGCATTTTAACAAGACCTTTGATTTCTGTCTCATCAGCATCATCGTTCTCGTTGAGGGAACGTACATCCTGAAGGATGTCAGCCATTTTGTAGATAGCGTTGTCACCACGTTCCGGAGCAGAACCATGGCAGGAAACACCTTTCACATCGATACGGATCTCCATACGTCCACGCTGTCCTCTGTAGATACCACCGTCTGTCGGCTCTGTGGAAACTACGAATTCCGGACGGATCTTGTCTTCGTTGATGATGTACTGCCAGCAGAGACCGTCACAGTCTTCTTCCTGAACAGTTCCGACTACCATGATCTTGCATCCTTCCGGAATCAGATCCATGTCTTTCATGATCTTTGCACCGTATACAGCAGATACGAGACCGCCGCACTGGTCAGATACGCCACGTCCACCGATTTCTTCTTCTGTTTCGTATCCTTCGTATGGATCAAAGTTCCAGTTTTCAATGTTACCGATACCAACAGTGTCGATATGAGCATCAAAAGCGATGATCTTGTCGCCGGTTCCCATGTAACCGATCACGTTACCCTGTGGGTCGATCGTAACTTCGTCGAAGTTCAGTTTTTTCATTTCAGCTTCGATTGTCTCGATATGTTTTCTTTCGTCGCAGCTTTCTCCAGGATTCTTAACGATCGCCCTTAAGAATTTGGTCATATCCTCCTGATAATTCTGAGCAGCTTCTTTGATTTTGCCGTAATCCATTTTAAAATTCCTCCCATGTGTATATAGAAATTGTTTTAAAGTTCTTAATTATTTGATGATACTTACGGATTATTCCGCAGTAAACTGCCCCCACAATCCTTCAAACATTCGGAATCCGCTGATTTACTATGTAAATCGCTGCTTCCTCATGTTTGGCGGGTTCCAAATTCAAATGCTTTATCGTGCAAGCACGAACATCATTTGAAATTTTTGACCATGGTATCATCATTTGCTTAAAGACTCGTTTGTTCCGTACAGGCCATCCCATACGATCTCGCGGTAACGAACCGGATCAGTGTCACCCTCTGTGGAGATTACAAGAACGTTGGAGTTCTCATCCAGTTTCAGGGCTTCTTTAAGATCTTTTGCATCTTCGTCGTGAAGAGCAGTGAAGCACAGACCAAGCGGAACAGATCCGGATTCACCGGAAACGATGTGCGGGTCATTGCCGAGCGGGTTAGCATAGATTCTTGTTGCCTTGGCACTCATCCAGTCAGGGCAGGATGCAAATACAGAAACATGGTTCCTTAAGATATCCCATCCGATGGTGTTTGCTTCGCCGCATGCGAGACCAGCCATGATCGTCTGAAGGTCGCCGCCTACATTTACAAGATCTCCGGATTCTTTCATAGCGGAACGGTACAGGCAGTCAGCAGCACTTGCTTCGCAGACAACCATAACCGGCGGGTTTTCTTTGTATTTGTGAGCGAAGTATCCAACAACTGCTCCTGCAAGAGAACCAACACCTGCCTGAACGAATACGTGTGTCGGGCGGTCGATGCCGGCTTCTTTGAGCTGCTGGTCAGCTTCCATGACCATAGTTCCGTAACCCTGCATGATCCATGACGGGATCTCTTCGTATCCGTCCCATGCAGTATCCTGAACGATGATGCCGTGCTCTGTCTTGGCAGCCTCAGCTGCAGCCATTCTTACGCAGTCATCATAGTTGACTTCTTCGATGGTAACAGTAGCGCCTTCTTTGGCGATGTTGTCAAAACGTGTCTTGGTTGTGCCTTTTGGCATACGAACAACTGCTTTCTGTCCAAGACGTTTGGCAGCCCATGCAACTCCACGTCCGTGGTTTCCGTCTGTTGCTGTGAAGAAGGTAGCCTGTCCGAATTCTTTTCTTAATTCCTCGGAAGAGAGAACAGCATATGGAAGTTCGCTGATATCCTTACCAACTTCTTTAGCTATGTAACGTCCCATTGCGTAGGAACCGCCAAGAACCTTAAAAGCGTTCAGTCCGAAACGATAGGACTCATCCTTGCAGTGGATGCTCTTAACACCCAGGTAGGATGCCAGTTCAGCAAGATCCTGAAGAGGAGTTACTGTATACTGTGGGAAACTTTTGTGAAATTCATTGGCTTTTTTCACGTTTTCCTCTGACATTAACTCGAGATGTTTGTCGTCAGACTTTGCAACGTGATTGACAGTCCATTTTAAACCTTCTGTCATTATAAAAACCCTCCTTAAAAAATTTATTTTGAACTCATAATTATTGCTTGTCTTTTATATCTCTATCATACCATAAATAAAAGATTTTGCAAGAGGAAATACAAAATTTTTTAGGTTTTTACAAAAAAAGTTAGCACATAATAAAAAAAGTGATGTTCATTGCAACGTACTGGGGGATGTGATAAAATAAAAATACATTTTACATAAGAAAAATGAAAGCACAAAGGAGATATAAAAATGGCTATTTTTCAGGCATTCCGTGCCCTCAGACCTGTTCCTGACAAGGCAGAGGCAGTAGCGGCACTTCCATATGATGTAGTGACGAGGGAGGAGGCAAAGGAGATCGGAGATCAGAATCCTGATTCTTTCCTGCATGTGGACCGTGCAGAGATGGACCTTCCGGCAGATACGGATCTTTACGATCAGAAAGTCTATGACCGTGCACGTGAAAACCTCATCAATATGGAGAAGAATGGAATTTTGGTTCAGGACGGAGCACCGTGTTATTACATCTATGAGCTGACCCGCAAGGGTAAAACGCAGACCGGTCTGGTCGGCTGCTGCTCTATTGATGACTATATGAATGGCGTTGTCAAGAAACATGAGCTTACTAGAGAGGATAAGGAGCAGGACCGTATCCATCATGTGGATGTATGTGATGCAAACACAGGTCCGATCTACCTTGCCTGCAAGTACCCACAGGAACTTCTTGACCTGATGGAAACCTGGAAAGCATCCCATGATGCCATTTATGATTTTGTGGCAGAGGATGAGATCGGACATCGCGTGTGGGTGATCGACGGGGAAGCAGAGAAGAAAGTGATCGCAGAACAGTTTGGAAATATTCCGTATATATATATTGCAGATGGACACCACAGAGCTGCCTCCGCAGTCAAAGTAGGACTCAAGAGGAGAGAGAAACACCCGGATTACGATGGAAGTGAGGAATTTAATTATTTCCTTTCTGTTGTCTTTCCGTATGACCAGCTTACGATCCTTTCTTATAACAGAGTGGTACGCGATTTGAATGGAATGGATGAGCATGCGTTTATTGCCAGCCTCAAATTTAACTTTGAGCTGATGATCATGCCGGGATTCCCGTGCAAACCGGTTGAGAAGCACTGCATGGGAATGTATGTCGGAGGAAACTGGTATCATCTCAAAGCCTGGGAGGATGTCTATGTGAAGAAGGATGTAGTAGGACAGCTTGATGTCTCCATCCTTCAGGAGAAGGTTCTTTCTCCGATCCTGGGGATCGGAGATCCGCGGACAGATCAGAGGATCCGTTTCGTAGGAGGAAGCCACAAACTTAAAGAACTGGCAGAGATCGCGGACAGAACAGGTGGAGTGGCTTTTGCCATGTATCCGACAGCAATGGAGGATCTGATGCAGATCGCGGATGAAGGCAAACTGATGCCGCCGAAATCCACCTGGTTTGAGCCGAAACTGAGAAGCGGTCTGTTTATCCACAAGCTTTTCTGAAAAACAGCCTGAAACAGTCGAATAAGATGACAAGAAACTATTTAAGGTAAAACAAGAAAGAGGAGGATTTTTTTATGGGACTTATTAAAGCAGCTCTTGGTTCAGCAGGCGGTGTTCTGGCGGACCAGTGGAAGGAATATTTTTACTGTGAATCCATGCCGGCAGATGTGCTGGTCACCAAGGCACACAAGAAAGTATCTGGAAGGTCATCAAACAGACACGGTTCTGAGAATATCATCTCCAATGGTTCTGTGATTGCAGTCAGTGACGGACAGTGCATGCTGATCGTAGAGCAGGGAAAGGTCGTGGATGTATGTGCAGAGCCAGGAGAGTATACATATGACACCTCCTCGGAGCCATCTATTTTCTGCGGAGGGCTTGGAAAGGGCGTGAAGGAAGCATTCCAGCAGATCGGCAAACGTTTTACCTTTGGAGGAGAGCCGCCGAAGGATCAGAGAGTATATTTTGTAAATACCAAGGAACTTGTCGGTAATAAATATGGCACACCGAATCCGGTTCCGTTCCGTGTGGTGGATATGAATATCGGGCTGGATATGGACATCACGATCAAGTGTTTTGGCGAATACAGCTATCAGATCGCCAATCCGGTTCTCTTCTATACAAATGTCTGCGGAAATGTGGAGCAGGATTATACGAGAGATGAGATCGATGGACAGCTCAAGAGCGAACTGATGACAGCCCTGCAGCCGGCTTTTGCCAGGATCTCAGAGATGGGGATCCGCTACAGTGCACTTCCGGGACATACACAGGAACTTTCGGATGTGTTAAATAAGGTTCTGTCCGATAAATGGGATAATCTTCGCGGCATCCGTATCGTGTCTCTCGGTGTATCCAGTGTAAAGGCCTCTGAGGAAGACGAAGCCATGATCAAGGAACTGCAGAGGAATGCTGTTTTCCGCAATCCTACGATGGCGGCAGCCCAGATGGTGGGTGCACAGGCGAGTGCGATGCAGTCAGCGGCTTCCAATCAGAAGACGGGACCTGCGATGGCATTTGCGGCAATGAACATGGCGGCAAATGTCGGTGGAGCGAGTGCACAGAATTTATTTGCGATGGGACAGCAGCAGGCGACACCGCAGATGCAGCCACAGTACCAGCAGCCTTCCCAGACAGCACCAAAGACAGAATGGACCTGTGCCTGCGGTGCAGTAAATACCGGTAAATTCTGCTCTGAGTGTGGAAGTCCGCGTCCGGCGGGACCATGGACCTGCAGCTGTGGAACTGTAAATACGGGTAAATTCTGCCAGGAATGCGGCAAACCGAGACCATAGGAGGAAGGGGGCAGATGCGATGGCAGATACTTTGAACTACAAGTGCCCCAACTGTTCAGCCGGTCTTACTTTTGACAGCAAGTCACAGAAGATGAAATGTGAGTACTGTGGAAGAACCTATTCTCTGGATGAACTGGATAAGATCGCAGAGCAGGAGGAAGAAGTAAAGGAAGTTAAGGGGGATCACTGGGAAGGATTTGAGCCGGAGCAGTGGCAGTCAGACGAGAAATCCAATATGGCTGTCTGGAGCTGCCCGTCCTGCGGCGCGGAGATCCTTGCAGAAAAGACGACAGGTGCGACTGTGTGTCCTTATTGCGACAATCCAATGATCATGCCGGAGCAGTTTGTGGACAGCTATCGTCCGGATTATATCATTCCGTTTCAGAAATCCAAAAAAGAAGCAGTTGAGGCACTTAAGAAACACTATGAAGGGAAACCACTGCTTCCAAAGGTGTTCAAAGACCAGAACCATCTCGAAGAGATCAAGGCGGTTTATGTCCCGTTCTGGTTATTTGACCTGGATGCGGCAGGGCGTTTCCGCTATGAGGCCACCAGAAACCGTTTCTGGGAAGATTCTGATTACCGGTATACAGAGACGAAATTTTATCATGTTGTGCGCTCAGGCAGCATGAAATTTGAAAAGATCCCTGTCGATGGCTCGAAAGCTATTGATGATACCACGATGGAGGCAATTGAGCCGTATGATTACAAGGATCTGACAGAATTTAACTTTTCCTATCTTTCCGGTTATATGGCAGACAAATACGACCAGGAGCCGGATGCCCTCACAGAACGTGTTTATGAGCGCATGGAGAGGAGTGTGAAGGACAGTTTTGAGAGGACTGTCCATGGATATGCAACGGTAACTCCAAAGCAGGAGAAGGTCACAGTGACCGGGAAAGGCAAGGTCAGATACGCCTTGTTTCCGGTCTGGTTCCTGAATACGAAATGGAATGGCAAAAATTATTCTTTTGCGATGAATGGACAGACGGGACATCTGATCGGGGATCTTCCTATGGCGAAGGATCTGGCAGTCAAATACTGGTTCAAACGTCATATCCCGCTGACCATTGCAGCGACAGCAGTAGTTACGGCTCTGCGTCTTCTGGGGGTGATATAGATGAACAGATCAGGGTGGATATTAAAAGGAACGATGCTGTGTCTTGGACTGGGACTTCTGATGCCGCTTTCTGTGCCGGCATCCTCTGAGAACGATGCGGCAGGCACGGAAGAGATCTCCTGGGTATTTGACGATTATGGACTCCTGGATGAGACAGAGCAGGCACAGCTGGATCAGGAACTGGGGGATATTTATGAGGAGTATGGTTATGATGCCGTACTTCTGATCTCACCGGATATCGGGGAAGACCAGGATTACCGGAAATATGCGGCAGAATTTATGCAGGAAAATGATATCGGATACGGCGACACTTATGAGGGAATGTGTGTTTTCCATCAGCCGGATGCCAGAAATATCACGATCGTCTTCCGCGGGGACACGCAGGATGATTTTCCTCCAAATGTCCAGGAAGAAATGCTCGACAAGTGCAAGAAATATCTCAAGGCAGATGATCCGGTGAGCGGCTATCAGTCGCTGATCACAGACCTTCGGACCGGCCTTGACCGGATCTGCGAGGGTAAGAAAGTACGCCCGATGGATATCAGAGAAGGTTCTTTTGCGGGAACATTTGCAGTCGATCTGCTGCTATGTTTCCTGGTGATGGCGATCCCAACGGGATTTATGACCTGGATGCAGATGCGCAAGATGAAGACAAGAGTGCAACAGGCAAATGCAAATGCCTATACCGCACAGGGCGGACTGGATCTCAGTGAGAAGAGGGATATTTTCCTGTACAGCACAGTCAGCCAGACAGCCAAACCAAAAGACAATGATAATAACAATGATTCCGGCAGCTTTTCCAGTGGCGGAGAGAGCTTTTCCGGGTCGAGCAGTGATTATTAAAAAGGACAAAAAAGCAGCGAAATAAAGAAGCTGCTTTTTTTTGCGCTCATAATTATGCAAAAAATAAATAAAATGTTAAAAATATAACAAAAAGAAACAACAAAAATGATAAAATATTGTCAGAATTTTGACAATGTACAGGCAAAAATACAATATATAGGGAAAATGCACAAAAAGATATAGGAGATGTACAAATTTATTGAAGAAAAGTGCAATTGTATTTTGAAGTGCTTATGTTATAATTGCAACTGGTTAAAAACTTAAACGAGGGGGCGACAGCTTTGAAGAAATTAGTAACATTTTTGGGAATGCTGCTGACGATGCTGCTTGCCTGGCCGACAGGTGTATGGGCTGCCGGCGGGGAAACAACAGCATCGGTGCCGATCTGGCTCTGCATTCCTTTTGCGGGACTTCTGCTCTGCATTGCGATCATGCCGCTTGTCAAAGCAGAGTGGTGGGAAGCACATCAGCCGCATGTGGTAGCTATGTGGATCCTTCTGATGGTGATTCCTTTTGCCGTCGTTTATGGTGTGGGCGATGCCGCTGAGACAGTCCTTGACTGTATCATAAATGACTATCTTACTTTTATTATCCTCCTTTTTGGACTGTTCTGTGTATCCGGTAACATTACCATGGAGGGCGATTTTGCAGGTTCTCCACGAGTTAACGTCTGCCTTCTGGCATTCGGTACACTGTTATCCAGCTGTATCGGAACAACAGGTGCCAGTATGCTGATGGTCCGTCCAGTGATCAAGATGAATTCCTGGAGAAAAAGAAAAAGCCATATCATGGTATTCTTTATCTTCATGGTATCCAACATGGGCGGCTGCCTGACTCCGATCGGAGACCCGCCGCTTTTGATGGGATTCATGCGAGGCGTGCCGTTCTTCTGGAGTCTGCATCTGTTTCCGGTGCTGATCTTTAATATGGTGGTACTGCTGTTTGTGTTCTACCATGTAGATAAACTTGCATATCGCAAAGATATCGCACAGGGACGTAAACCGGACATCAGCAAACCGGGTACGGAGTTCCATATTGACGGACTTCATAATATTATTTTCCTGGTGATGATCGTTGTGGCGGTTATCTTAAGTGGTGTACTTCCGGGACTTTCCGCATTCCAGAATGCAGAAGGTGCAGTAAGAGGAATCCATCTCTTTGGCGAAGTGACACTGACCTTCCCGGCACTGATCGAGATCGTGCTGATCCTTCTTGCGGCGTTCTTATCCTTCAAGACAACGGACAAGAGTGTGCGCAGGAGAAACCATTTTACTTGGGGTGCGATCCAGGAGGTTGCTGTACTGTTTATCGGTATCTTTATTACCATGCAGCCGGCATTGATGCTTCTTAAGGCAGTCGGACCGAACCTTGGTATCACCAAGCCGCTTGAAATGTTCTGGGCGACTGGTGCGCTGTCCAGTTTTCTGGACAATACGCCGACTTACCTTGTATTCCTTACAACAGCAGGAACACTTGGATTTACGAGTGGGATCGCAACAACACTTGGTACTGTGCCAGTGAAACTTTTATCCGCGATTTCCTGTGGTGCGGTATTCATGGGCGCGAACACTTATATCGGAAATGCACCGAACTTTATGGTCAAGTCCATTTCTGACGAGAACGGTGTCAACATGCCGTCCTTCTTCGGATACATCCTGTGGTCACTGGTATTCCTTGTTCCGGTATTTATTCTGGACATGCTTGTGTTCTTTATGTAAGGAGGGGGAAGAATGTCAGATAAAATCAACAAAGAAATTTATACAAAACTTGCAAACCGTATCTACGACCTGGACGGTGAAGTCTACAGAGTCCTTGGTTCTTCTCTTGGACGTACCTTTACCGGAAACCGTGATACAACGATCCGTACCTTAAGCATGATGATGTACACGAAGCCGGATGGACATCTGCTCCGAAGCGAACTTGCCCTGATCAGCAACATGGCACGTACCATCAAGGATGAGAGCGAAAGAAGCCGGTTGATGACAGAGTATGATGAGATTCTTAAGGAGATCGAGCAGCTTCCGAATATGTTCGGTTCCACAGATATCATTGATGCTGAACGTGTGGCACTGAACCTTGCAGCGAGAAGGGAAAAAATTTCCGAGAATGACCATCTCGTGATCTGTATCAGCCGTACACAGGGAAGTGCGGGAAATGATATCGGATTCGAGCTTGCAGATAATCTTCATATTAACTATTATGATGTGGAGATTTTTGATCAGGTACTGAAACGCCTTGAAGCAGAGAAGGGCGATGTACAGGATAAAGAAAACTTTACCGAATTCAACAAATACGGAAAGAAATCACATGAAAGTTTCAGGACGAAGCTCAAAGAGCTGAACCGTTATCACGGACTGAACAAGCAGGACGCAGTTTTCTTCAATATGAGTGACCTGATCTGCGAACTCGCCCGGACAGAGGACTGTTTGATCATGGGACGCTGTGCAGATGCGATCCTCAAGAATAATCACATCCCGCACATTAGCATTTTTATCAGCGCTCCGCTTCAGGTGCGTACACAGCGTGTCATGGATGTCCGGAATATGGACATGAAACAGGCTGTGCGCTTCCTCAAAAAAATGGACAAGCAGCACCGCAAATACTACGAATTCTACACCGGAGAGAAGTGGGGAAAACCAGAGAACTACGACCTCTGTATCAACAGCGCGAATTACGGTATCAAAGAGACGATCGACGTGATCAAACGACTCCTGAACCAGCAGACACAGTAAACAAAAAACCTGTAATGCTGTCATGAAATGTGGCAGACATTACAGGCTTTTTTTATTTGTTTACATCAATATAGCTGTACAGGGTGTACTTGGAAATGCCGAAATAATTGGCAACTTTATCCCCGGACTTGGTGATGAGGAAAGCACCGGAATCATTGAGAAACTGGATCGCAGTGACCTTGTCCTCTTTATTCATAAGTGCGACCGGTTTGCCAACCAGAGCAACAGATTCCTCGATCAGATGATCCAGTAGATCGTTGACACTGTGTGTGATCTCCTTTGGTTTTTCTTCCTTGTTGACCGGTGTGATCAGAGAGTGGAGTGCGCTTTCGATCATGGTCAGCTTGGTGATATCATAGTTGATGCCGAATACATAATGAAGGCTTCCGTCATCATCTCTGATATAGGAAGTGCTGCATTTCAGGATCTTGCCATCGGCAGTTTTCATCAGATAACCGGCGTGATCCTTTAATTCTTCTTCCTGCTCAGGTTTCTTTTTCTTGTTGTTGTGACGGATCACATCAAAAACGGCATTGGAAGGTCCATCTCCGATTCCGCGGCCTGTCACATGTCCGTTTTCAATATGGACGATGGAATGTTCCGGATCGTTTGTTTTAAGGTCATGTATCACAATCTCACATTCCGGACCAAACTGAAAAGCCAGATCCCGCGCGATCTGTTTGAGTACAGTAAGTCGTCCCATTGTTCTTCCTCCTCTTTTTAAAATTTTGGTGTTATAAATACTATATCACAATTTTTTTTTAATATAAAGTTTTTTTTGCCATACCTAAATATTATTGTATAAAGGAATCAGATAGTGGTTGCTGAGGGGGCAAATTGGTGATATATTTGTTGTAATAAGTAGGTTCTGATGAAGGATTCGTCAGAAAAAGTGCAGGGGTACATCAGCTTATGAATGACAAAGGAGGGTATACTATGAAATATTTACTCAAAAACGGAACGGTAGTATCCGGAGATAAATCTGAGAAACTCGATGTCCTGGTGGATGGAGAAAAGATCGTAAACGTAGGAAAGGACCTTGAAGCAGGCGATGCAGAAGTGATCGATGTCGAAGGAAAGCTTCTGTTTCCGGGATTTATCGACGGTCATACACATTTTGACCTGGAAGTGGCAGGGACTGTCACAGCAGATGACTTTGAGACAGGAACAAGGGCTGCACTTCTCGGCGGAACGACACTTGTCATTGATTATGCATCACAGGACAAAGGCGGCCATACACTGAAAGAAGGTCTCGATAAATGGCACAAAAAAGCCGATGGTAAATGCTCCTGCGATTATTCTTTCCATATGTCTATCGTAGAATGGAACGATGAGACAGAGGCAGAAGTGCAGGATATGATCGACCATGGAATCACCAGCTTCAAACTTTACATGACTTATCCGGCAATGATCGTAAATGACTGCGATATGTACAAGATTCTCAAGAAACTTGGGGAATGCGGCTGCTTCGCCGGAGTTCACTGTGAAAATGCGGGCGTGATCGATGCCCTGATCTCTGAAGCAAAGAAAGAAGGACGCCTCGGACCGGAAAATCATCCACTCGTAAGACCAGATATCATGGAAGCAGAGGCTGTCCACCGTCTTCTCGTGATCGCCAAAGAAGCCAATGCACCAGTCATGGTCGTTCACCTGACCAACAAGAAAGCTTACGAAGAGGTTATGAACGCAAGGAAAAATGGACAGGAAGTCTATGCAGAGACCTGCCCGCAGTATCTCCTTCTGGAAGACAGCGTATACTCCAAGCCGGACTTTGGAGGTGCTGTTTATGTATGTGCACCGCCGATCCGCAAGAAAGAAGATCAGGACTGCCTGTGGAAAGCTCTGGCAGACGAGGAGATCCAGACGGTGGCAACAGACCAGTGCAGCTTTACTCTGGCACAGAAAGCCCTCGGAAAAGATGACTTCACCAAGATCCCGGGAGGACTTCCGGGTGTACAGACAAGAGGAACTCTTCTCTATACTTATGGAGTTAAGACCGGAAAGATCACCCAGGAACAGATGTGCAAAGTCCTCTGTGAAACCCCGGCCAAACTGTACGGTGTATATCCAAACAAAGGCGCGATCACAGCAGGAAGCGACGCAGATATCGTAGTGCTTGATCCGGCAAAAGAAAGCGTGATTTCCGCAGCGACTCATGCATACAATACAGACAATAACCCGTTCGAGGGCTTCAAACTTGAGTGCGGCATCGACAAAGTTTTCCTCCGCGGAAACCTTGCAGTCGAGGAGGGTAAGCTTGTAAAAGAAAAACTCGGCAAATACATCGCCAGAGGTAAAAAACAGCTTTAAGGGCTGCATACGGGGAGAAAATATTATGAAAAAACTGATCGACAAACTGCATCAGGAGCAGATCCTGTCAGCAGAAGAATTCCGGACACTTCTGACAGACCGTTCAGAAGAAACAGATCTGTATGCACGGGAACTGGCAGACCAGGTGCGGCAGCAGGTCTATGGAAACCAGATCTATGTACGTGGACTGATCGAGTTTACCAATTACTGCAAAAATGACTGCTATTACTGTGGAATCCGCCGGAGCAACCGAAATGCCCAGCGTTACCGCCTGACAGAAGAAGATATCCTTGCCTGCTGCAAAGAAGGCTATGAACTGGGATTCCGTACTTTTGTCCTTCAGGGAGGAGAAGACGGATATTATACAGATGAGAAGCTGACAGCTCTGATCCGTAAGATCAAAGAAGTCTATCCGGACTGTGCCCTGACACTTTCCATCGGGGAGAAATCCGAAGAAAGCTACCGTGCCTACAAAGAAGCCGGTGCAGACCGCTATCTTCTGCGGCATGAGACCGCGCGTGAAGAGCATTACCGCAAACTCCATCCAGAAGAAATGTCCTGCGAAAACCGCAAAAACTGTCTTCGCACCCTCAAAAAACTGGGCTATCAGACAGGTGCAGGCTTTATGGTGGGTTCTCCTTACCAGACCATCGATGATCTGGTAGAGGATTTCCTGTTCCTCAAAGAACTGGATCCGGAGATGGTCGGGATCGGACCGTTCATTGCACATCAGGATACTCCTTTCCATGATGAAAAGAGTGGAACACTTGAAGACACGCTTTTTTATCTGGCACTCCTTCGTCTGATGCTTCCGAATGTGCTCCTTCCGGCAACTACAGCACTGGGAACGATCTGTCCGAAGGGACGTGAACTCGGCGTAAAATCCGGCGCAAATGTCGTGATGCCGAATCTTTCTCCTGTTTCTGTGCGAAAGAAATACATGCTCTATGACGGAAAAATCTGCACCGGAGATGAGGCAGCAGAATGCCGTTTCTGCCTCAGCCGGCGCATGGAACTGATCGGCTGCCAGATCGTGACAGACCGCGGGGATTACAAAAAAGTCTTGCAATAGATACTGTATATGGGGTATAGTGGTCATATGGTTACTGTGAATGAAGTGAACAGTAACATTGTATGCTATAAAGGAGGATTATTTTTAATGAAGAAATCCAGATTACTGATCGTGCTGGCTGGTCTGGCTGTGTTTGCATCCGGATGTGGTTACAGCACAGGAGGAGAAGACTCTACTGTGACTGTGATTGAAGCGACTCCGACTCCGACCGCTACTCCTACACCGGAAGCAACTCCGACTCCGGAAGTTCCAGAGGCAACCCCGACTCCGGCGCAGGAAGTCGCACAGACAGCAAGCGGTGTGAATATCATAAAGCAGAATGCTACCTATTATGTTGTGGAGGGCGTAAATGTCCGCTCTGACTGCAGTACAGAGGCAGAGATGATCACAGGAACAACTGTTGGTCAGGAACTGACAAGTACAGGTGTCAGCGAGGACGGACAGTGGATCGAAGTAACGGTTAATGGTCAGACAGGTTACGTCAATGCACAGTATGTTTCCACAACCGCTCCGGCAGGTGCTGCTGCACAGACTACAGCTCAGTAAAAAGAACGAAATACTTCAAAGAAAAACGCTGAACTTCTTTAAAAGAAATTTTTCTGAAAAGAAGCACAGCGTTTTTTATTTGGCATTTATGATACGAAAGAAAATGACTTACTCCGGATAAACAAGACGATCCGGTTTGATATCGTAGAGAACTTCGCGGAGATATTTATCGGCAAGATATTTTGCCATGCCGAGGTTCATGTCGAGGTAGTTTCCACAGTCTTTGGCAGAAGCTCCCGGGATCTCGCCTTCAAAATCACGGATAAATTCAAACATCTCTGTCATGAGCGGCACGATATCCTTGGATTCGTAATCGCCTGCAAGGAGAAGATAGTTTCCGGTACGGCATCCCATCGGTCCCCAGTAGATGATCTTGCTTCCGAATTCAGCGTGATTGCGGAGAAAAGTAGCTGCGAGATGTTCCATTGCGTGAAGCTCGGCAGTGTTCATGACAGGCTCCTCGTTCGGGGAAGTCATGCGGATATCAAAAGTAGTGATGACCTGATCTCCGAGATAATCCTTGCGGGAAACATAGATTCCCGGCTGGAGTTTGATATGGTCTATGGTAAAGCTGGCTATTTTTTTCATAGGTGTTATTCCTTTCTGTATTTTGATATAAAGTCGTTAATCCTTATTGTAACAGAGCTTTGACATGCTTACAAGTAGTTGGAGAAAAATCCCCGGCATTGACTTTACTTCTTCGTGATGTTAAACTGTTGCACAAGACAAAGTTATGAAAGTAATGTCAGAAGAGGAGGAATTTTATTATGAAATCCAGAGTTTTGGCGGCAGTTTTCGCAGTTGTCCTTACAGCAGGCACCCTTACCGGCTGTGGAAGCACAAAGACAGCTGATACTGCAAAAACAGAAGATACAAAAGAAGAGACTTCTTCAGATAAAGAAGTGACACAGGAACCGGTAAGCGAAGAAGAAGCAGAGGCAGACGGTTTCAGTGACGGTACAGACGGGGAAACGACCTTGGATACCAGCAAGGAACTGACAGGAATCCATCATGCAGGAATTGTTATCAAGGATTACGGAAGCATCGAGGTAGAACTGGATGCAGACACAGCCCCGATCACAGTGACAAACTTCGTGAAGCTTGCACAGGACGGTTTCTATGACGGACTGACTTTCTGGCGTATCATAGACGGTTTTATGATGCAGGGTGGTGACCCGAAGGGCGATGGAACTGGCGGCGCAGATGAGACGATCAAGGGAGAATTCTCCAGTAACGGTGTGAAGAATGATATTTCTCACGTAAGAGGAACCATCTCCATGGCGAGATCTTCAGACCCGGACAGCGCAAGCTCCCAGTTCTTCATCGTACAGTCTGACAGTACCTTCCTGGATGGCGACTATGCAGCATTCGGTCATGTGACAGAGGGAATGGATGTCGTAGACCAGATCTGTAAGGATGCAAAACCTACAGATGACAACGGAACGATCAAGGCAGACGAGCAGCCGGTGATCGAGAGCATCCAGATCAAAGACTGATCGTTTTACAGTTTTATGATCAGAACCGGAATCGGAGGATTGTTCGGGCGGTTATAGTAGTCGCTCCGGATGACAAGATATTTATGCGGGTCGAGGGAGGCAAGCCATGCAAGTACCGCGTCCCGCTCCTCAAATCCGGAATCGCCGCCGCTGTAAATACAAAGTGAGATCAGGCCGCCTTTTCTGAGAAGGGAAAGCCCCTGGGTCAGAGCCTCAATGCTGGTGTCACCTTTTGTCGCTTTGGCGTGATCCCCACCGGGAAGGTAGCCGAGATTGAAGGTGATGCAGCTTACAGAATTTTCCTGGGCATGCGTTTTCATTTGCGTATGGGATTCCAGAAGCAGAGTATAGTTGTCTGGTGCACCTGCGCTGATGAGGTGCTCTTTTGTACTTTTTAATGCCTGTTCCTGAATATCAAAAGCAAGTACTCTGCCCTTTTCGCCGCAGAGCGTACTCAGAAGCAGTGTATCATTTCCGTTTCCCATCGTTGCATCAATACAGAGATCGCCCGGAGAAACCTGTTCTTTTATAAAACGCGCACACCATTGTGTGATCTGATAATTTTTCATAAAAATCTTAGTCCTTTCTTATTCATTACTCCCATTATAATAAAAATCTAACATGAAAACGAGTACAAAAAAAGAAACACAGCAAAAATTCATTGCAATTGTCGCTGGGGCTGTTATAATGTAACAGACATGAAAACTGTGAAAAACTCGTAAAAGGAAGGAAAATCTTATGTTAAAGGGTAAAACCGTTCTTCTGGGAGTGACCGGAAGCATTGCGGCATACAAAATCGCATATCTTGCAAGTGCACTGAAGAAACTTCACGCAGAGGTCCATGTGCTGATGACGAAGAATGCAACCAATTTTATCACACCGATTACATTTGAATCGCTTACCGGAACGAAATGTCTGGTAGATACCTTTGACAGAAATTTTCAGTTCCAGGTAGAACATGTTTCCATTGCAAAGAAGGCAGACGTAGTCATGATCGCACCTGCCAGTGCCAATGTGATCGGCAAACTTGCACATGGGATCGCAGATGATATGCTGACAACAACGATCATGGCATGCAAATGTAAGAAATTCATTTCCCCTGCCATGAATACAAATATGTTTGAAAATCCGATCCTGCAGGATAATCTTAAGACGCTTGAGCATTATGGATACGAAGTGATCCAGCCAGCGAGCGGCTACCTTGCCTGCGGGGACACCGGAGCCGGTAAGATGCCGGAGCCGGAAACACTGCTTTCTTATATCTTGAGGGAGATCGCAGCGGAGAAGGATCTTGAGGGAAAGAAGGTTCTGGTCACAGCCGGACCTACCCAGGAATCCATTGATCCGGTGCGCTACATCACCAACCATTCTTCCGGCAAGATGGGCTATGCACTGGCAAAAGCAGCTATGCTCCGTGGCGCAGATGTCACTCTGGTCAGCGGACCATGCAGCATCACGCCGCCGCCTTTTGTAAAGGTGGTACCGGTCGTGACCGCGAAGGATATGTTTGATGCGGTGACTTTCGTAAGTGCAGAGCAGGACATCATCATCAAGGCAGCAGCCGTGGCAGACTACCGCCCGAAGCAGGTTTTTGATGAGAAGGTCAAGAAGCAGGACAAAGAAATGAGTATTGAACTGAAAAAAACGGACGATATTCTCAAATACCTGGGAGAACATCGTACTCCGCAGCAGTTCCTCTGTGGATTTTCCATGGAGACTCAGAACATGATCGGTAATTCCAGGGCGAAGCTTGGTAAGAAACATCTGGATATGGTGGCAGCGAACAACCTCAAGGTTGCAGGCGCCGGTTTCCAGGGTGATACCAATGTGCTGACCCTGATTACACAGGATGAGGACGTATCACTCCAGCTTATGAGCAAGGAGGATGCAGCCAACGTCATTCTGGATAAGATCCTTTCTATCATGAAAGAAAGGGAACAGTAACCCGTTCACCAGGAGGCGGGTAAATAAAATCACATACCCGCAGTTCCGCACCGTATTGTATCCCCATGGAGGGAACGATAACAAGGAGGAAAAACATGAAAAGTAACAAATTTACCACATCACAGCTCACCATTCTTGGTCTGATGTCAGGAATCCTTTTTCTGATGGCGTACACACCACTTGGATATCTGAACATAGGACCTCTGGCAGTCACCTTTAATGTCATTCCGGTCGCAATCTGCGCGGTCGTTCTCGGACCGACAGGCGGAGCCGTAGCCGGAGCCGTTTTTGGACTGACCAGTTTCTTACAGGCAATGGGAATCGGCGGTACCAGCGCACTGGGAGCAGCCCTGTTTCAGATCAATCCATTCTTGAGTGCAGTTCAGTGTTTTGTACCTCGTATTCTTGATGGATTACTTATCGGTTTCATCTACAGAGGAATGAGAAAGAAAACAAATGTATATGCATCCTGTGCAGTAACCGGATTCTTTTCCGCATTCCTGAATACTCTGTTCTTTATGACCGCACTGGTTGTAATGTTCGGAAACACAGAAGTGATCCAGAATCTTATGGGTGGAAGAAATGTGATCATTGGATGCTGTATGATGGTAGGTGTTAATGCAATCAGTGAGATGGTTTCTTCAACAATCATCACAGCAGCTGTAGGAACCGCACTTTCCAAGGCTCATCTGATTCCGGCATCTCAGATTGCAAAACCTGACACTGCCGCATAAAAAGCATATAGACAGGAATGAGAATATATGATTTTAGCCATTGATATCGGAAACACCAACATTGTAGTTGGCTGTATCGAAGAAGAGAAGATTTACTTTATAGAGAGGATTTCCACGAACCACACCAAGACAGAACTGGAGTATGCGATCGACCTCAAGACGATCCTTGACATCCATCACATCAAACGTTCTGAGATCGAGGGTGCGATCATTTCTTCCGTAGTTCCGCAGATCACCAATGCAGCGAAGCTTGCGGTCGAGAAGATCCTCAAAAAAGAACCGATGGTCCTGGGACCAGGAGTCAAGACAGGACTGAATATTGTCCTGGATAATCCGGGAGAGATGGGAGCAGACCGTGTGGCAGACGCAGTTGCGGCGCTGGCACAGTATCCGGTACCGCTGGTCATCGTGGATATGGGAACAGCGACTACGATTTCTGTTCTGGATGATAAGAAACGCTATATCGGCGGAATGATCCTTCCGGGTGTACGGATCTCTCTGGATGCGCTGACTTCCAGAGCATCACAGCTGAGCGGGATCAGTATTGAAGAGCCGAAACGGCTCATTGGAAGAAATACGGTAGACTGCATGAAGAGCGGGATCCTTTATGGAAACGCAGCTGCGGTGGACGGTATCGTGGACAGGATCGAAGAAGAACTTGGACAGAAAGTCACCGTGATCGCAACCGGTGGAATGTCCAAAAAGATTATTCCTCACTGCAAAAGAGAGATGATCTGGGATGGAGACCTGCTCCTCAAGGGACTTCAGATCATTTACGACAAGAACAAATAATAAAAATCAGTAACTATAAAATCACTTCTTTTGACTGTGTGAAACAGCAGAGGAAGTGATTTTTTTGTTGCGAAAAAATTTTTCAGAATGCCTGTGCCATGTCTTTTGGGACGGGGGCAGTGAAGCAGAGGTTTTTGCCGGTCAGCGGATGCCGGAAATTAAGCTGGAAAGAATGCAGAGGCTGTCTTTTGAAATGGTCATAGACCGGATGGTAGAGATAATCTGCCGGGAGTGGATGTCCGATGTATCCCATATGCACCCGGATCTGGTGGGTGCGTCCTGTTTCCAGATGGATCTCCAGGAGGGAATGATCATTTCGGACGGCGAGCCGTTCATAATGTGTGACAGCGGATTCTCCATGTTCCGGATCGACCTGCCGCTGGATCACGGAATCGGAAACACGTCCGATCGGGGCAGAGACTGTCCCGGATGGAGGGGTGACACCGCAGACAACTGCCAGATAGGTGCGGCGGATCTCACGGTTTCGCATCTGTGCGGAAAGGATCGCGGCGCTGAGCGCGTTTTTTGCAAGGATCAGTGAACCGGAGGTATCACGGTCCAGCCGGTTGATGCAGCGGAACGGGCAGAGTTCGTTTTTTTGCTGGAAATAGAATGCTGCAGCATTGGCGAGGGTGTTTGTATAATTTCCGATCGAAGGATGCACAGGCATATCAGCCGGTTTATTTAAGACAAGGATGTCTTCATCTTCATAAAGAATATCAAGGGGCAGGGGAGCAGGAACGATCCCTTCCATGCTGCCTGTTTCCATGACGCGCACCCGGAAATGGTCTCCTTCTTTGAGAATGCTTCGTCCCCCGGCGCGCATTCCGTTTACGAGAAGTGCTTCTTTATCCGGCTTCATGGAAGTCAGGATGTGCCGGGAAAACCCTTTTGACCGCAGGAATTCAAGTACCTGCATGCCGTCCTCCTGCGGGGTGATGGTATATGTTAAAATTCTGTCCATATGGTTAGTTTCTCCAGTTTGTTTTTTTATCTGGCATCAGTATAGGGCAACAGGAAAAAAAATTCCACAGATTTTGCAAAAATAAATGGAAAACAGAATCGCAATCTGGTATAAAATAAGGTAAATAGCGGTTACAGGGGATTTATGGTCCACCGCTATAATAAAAAGGAAGATTTTTACATAAGCTGAAATACATAAGGCCGGGGGAATGAGACAATGAGTGAAGAAAAAAAGATCAGCAAAAAGACACTGAAGATCATCTTGGGAGTATGCGTTGGTGCAGTAGTGGCACTGGTAGTGGGATTTTTTGCCTATATCCATGTGGCAGATACGAATACACTGGGGCGCAAGATCACGATCTATGGACTGGATGTGTCGAAACTGGGTGTGGAGGATGCAAAGCAGAAGATCCTGACTACATTCCAGGATAAGAAGATCGTTTTTAAGGAAAACGGAGCGGATGTCTACAGTCTGACTCTGAAAGATCTGGGTTACAGCCTGGATGAAAATGACCTTACGACGCAGCTTACAGAACTTCAGAAGAAGAGAGAGGCAAACCGCAAGATCTTTGCAGAACAGGAGAATGTAAATATCTCTTACAAAGTCAACAAGGATGCCGAGCAGGAAAAGAGTGCACTGACAGTAGACCATTTTGGTGACAGGGAACGTACCTCTTCTACAAATGCATCGATCCAGTATGATGACGCAAAGAAAGAATTTACGATTACCAGTGAGGTACAGGGCGATGAGATTGATGAAAGCCGTCTGATGAGCTTTGTGGATCAGACACTGGATGCGGATTTTACTTCTGCACTTCTTGATGCAGAAGCAGATATTACGATGGGTACAGAATGTTATCAGCTCCCGGATGTTTCCGCAGATGAGAAGATGCAGAACAAGCTGACCAGCCTGAATGACCAGCTTGACAAATACAGAAGTACAACAGTTACCTATACATTTGGAGAGAGTACAGAAGTCCTGGATTCCCAGACCATTGATTCCTGGATCACGATCGACGGAGAAAATATCGGAATTGACCAGGAAGCAGCGAAGGCATATATCCAGAATCTTGCGAATACCTATAATACGATCTATGTACCGAGAACTTTCCATACTTCCTATGGAAATGATGTGACGATCTCAGGAAATGAATACGGCTTCCAGATCGACCAGGACGGAGAACTTGCACAGCTTCTCGAGGACTTAAAGAGCGGCACCGCAGTTTCCAGAGATCCGGTATACAGCATTCAGGGAATGCAGCGCAACGGGACCGACGACCTGGCGGGCAGCTACATAGAAGTCAGCCTGGATAACCAGCATCTGTGGCTTTACAAAGACGGTGCGCTTGTGACAGAAACCGACATCGTAAGCGGTGCTCCGACCAAAGGCAGAGAGACCTACCGTGGTGCATGGCCGATCGCATACAAGGCAAGTCCGTTTGAATTATCAAGCGAAGAATATGGCTACAATGTCAAAGTAAACTACTGGATGCCGTTCGTATACGGTCAGGGACTTCACGACGCATCCTGGCAGTCTTCCTTCGGAGGAAACCGCTACAAATCCGGCGCCGGCAGCCACGGCTGCATCAACCTCCCTGAAGACCAGGCAGCTCTGATCTACAATACGATCGATGGTGGCTATCCGATCATCATCTATTAAATAAGAAGACCGACCCGGCTTGCGGGTCGGCCTTTTTTGCGTAAGCTCCGGCCAATTTTCTCTTCTAACAATCATCCGGCATCGATTTATATGTTATGAAGCATTCCCGATGCCGGAAGTGCCTGTTATGTTGACTTTGGGGCATCGCATTTGTTTATGGTACATTTTTTCGATGCAGAGGGCTATTCCTGACCTTCTTTGAGTTTAAAGACTTCTTCGACACTTAGGCCGGAGAAATTGGAAATGTTCTCCAGAGAGAAACGGGAAACTCTCGGTGTTTTAATTTTTATAGGCATTGCCCGAAAACAGGTGCATTTCGTTGACTTTTTTTATACAAAATAATATAATTAGTGAGCGGATACAAGGAGGAGATTTATGGTACAGAAAAACGGACTGGAAGATTATTATGTAATCAGAAACCAGAAGAAATTACGCTTTGGTTATACGACTGGTTCCTGTGCGGCTGGGGCTGCCAGGGGAGCAGCACGGCTTCTGTTTGGAGAGGATGAGATCAGTGAAGTGGAGCTGATGACTCCGAAGGGAATCCTTCTTCATCTGGAGATCCTGGACAGGAAACGAAGTGAGAACGCGGCAAGCTGCGCGGTCCGTAAGGATGCAGGAGACGATCCGGATACCACAAATGGAATCCTGGTTTATGCGAAAGTTGAGAAATTTTTGATACGGTCAGATATGGAAGACCGCATCGTGATAGATGGAGGTATCGGAGTAGGACGGGTGACGAAGCCCGGGCTTTCCCAGAAGGTCGGGGAGGCTGCGATCAATCCGGTGCCGAGAGCTATGATCTTACAGGCAGTCGAAGAAATTGCAGATCAGTATCACTATGAGGGCGGACTCAAAGTGACGATCTCTGTGCCGGAAGGGGAGAAGATAGCCAGAAAGACCTTCAATCCCCGTCTGGGAATCGTGGGCGGAATATCGATTCTTGGAACATCCGGTATCGTAGAGCCTATGAGTGAGAAAGCTCTGATCGACAGTATCCGGGTGGAAATGACACAGCATGCAGCAATGGGTGAGCAGTACATGCTTGTGACACCTGGAAACTACGGAGCCGATTATCTGAGGGAGCACATGGAGCTTCCTTTCGAAAAAAACATCAAATGCAGCAACTATGTAGGTGAGACGATCGACATGGCAGTAGATATGGGCGTGAAAGGGATTCTTTTTATCTCTCATATCGGCAAATTTGTCAAGGTTGCGGCAGGGATCATGAACACCCATTCACACAGTGCAGATGCACGTATGGAGGTACTTTGTTCCAATGCCATCCGTGCAGGCGGGGATCTTGCATGTGCCAGATCCATTCTGCAGTGTAATACCACAGACGAAGCATTGCGAGTCCTCGACGAGAACCACATTCTTAAGGAAACGATGAAGGAGATCACAGACAGGATTCAATTCTATCTGGACCATCGCTCCTACCAGCAGATCCTGCTCGGAGCAGTGATCTTTTCCAATGAATATGGATACCTCGGACAGACAGCAAATGCAGCGGAATTGATCGATAAAATTAGCAAAGGAGAAAAGGAATAATGGTTCATTTTGTAGGAGCAGGACCGGGAGCACCGGATCTTATCACAGTCAGAGGAAAACAGTATCTTGAGGAGGCGGACGTGATCATTTATGCAGGATCTCTTGTAAATCCGCAGCTTCTTGAATACAGCAAGGACGTATGTACGATCCACAACAGTGCCAAGATGACACTGGAAGAAGTAATTTCTGTCATCGAAAACGCAGAGGCAGAGGGTAAGATGACCGTACGTCTTCACACCGGCGATCCGTGTATCTACGGTGCGATCCGTGAGCAGATGGACATTCTCGATGAGAAGGGGATTTCCTACGATTACTGTCCAGGAGTCAGCGCATTCTGCGGTGCAGCAAGTGCACTGAATCTGGAGTACACACTTCCGGAGATCTCACAGAGCGTGATCATCACCAGAATGGAAGGACGTACACCGGTTCCGAGCAAAGAGAGCATCCAGTCTTTTGCGGCACATCAGGCAACCATGGTCGTATTCTTGAGTACCGGAATGCTCGAAGAACTGAGCAGACGACTGATCGAGGGCGGCTACACAGCAGATACACCGGCAGCGATCGTTTACAAGGCAACCTGGCCGGATGAGAAGAAATTTGTCTGCACAGTCGGAACACTTGCGCAGACAGCAGCAGAGAACAACATTACCAAGACTGCACTTATGATCATCGGAGATTCTGTCAAGGCAGCCCAGTATGACCGTTCCAAGCTTTATGATCCAGGATTTACTACAGAATTCCGTGAAGCGACCAAATAAGAGTAATATGGATATTTCTATCATATGCTTCAGCCTTACCGGATTTCAGACAGCTCTGAAACTCCAGGAAGGACTGAACGCACAAGGGTATCACACCGAACTTTACAAAAAGAGTAAATATCTGGAAGATTCTGTTACGGAAAGTACAGGAAACTGGACAGCAGAGCATTTCCAGAAGGATGACGGGATGATCTTTGTCGGAGCCTGCGGGATCGCCGTACGCAGCATCGCACCACAGGTTGCCAGTAAGAAATCAGATCCGGCAGTTCTTGTCGTGGATGAGTGCGGACAGTTTGTGATCTCACTTTTGTCCGGACACCTGGGCGGGGCGAATGCACTGACTCTTGAAACGGCAGAGATTCTGGAGGCACAGCCGATCGTGACGACAGCGACTGACCTTCATAAGCGATTCGCAGTTGATGTTTTTGCCAAAAAAAACGGCTGTGAGATCTTCTTCATGAAAGCAGCGAAGGAAGTCTCAGCGGCACTGCTTGCGGGTGAGTCCGTGGGATTTTATAGTGAATTTCCATTTGAAGGATCTCTTCCGGAAGGACTGACAGCGTGCAGCGCGGATGGAACCCCGTTCGATGGAGGAACTGCCCCGGAGATCGGTGTTGCGGTTACGATCCACCCGTCCTGTCTGCCGTTTGCCTCTACCACGCAGGTAGTTCCGCCGGCAGTCACACTCGGAATGGGATGCCGTAAGAACAAAGAAACAGAAGTCATCCTGAGAGAAGCAGAGAACTGCCTCAGGGAAGCGGACATCTATCGTCAGGCAGTTGGAAATCTCGCAAGCATTTCCCTTAAGAAAGACGAGCCGGGGCTGAATGCCTTGGCAGAGGAATGGAAGATTCCTTTTATTACCTATACAGAAGAAGAACTAAAAGAAGTCGAAGGAGAATTTACTCCATCTGCTTTTGTCCGGACCATCACAGGCGTAGAGAATGTCTGTGAGAGAAGCGCAGTACTTGCATCCGGCAATGGCAGCCTTATCAGAAAAAAGACCGGGAGAGAGGGCGTGACGACAGCTCTGGGACTCCGGAAATGGGAGGTACATTTTGAATAAAATATATGTTGTAGGAATCGGACCGGGAGGCTGTGACCAGATGACCGGTATAGCAATGGAAGCTCTGAAAAAAAGTGATGCGATCATCGGATATACCGTCTATGTAGATCTTGTCAAAGACACATTTCCGGACAAAGAATTCCTGACCACACCAATGAAAAAAGAAGTTGACCGCTGCGTTCTGGCATTTGAGGAAGCAATGAAAGGCAAAGTTGTTTCCATGATCTGCAGTGGAGATGCCGGTGTTTACGGTATGGCAGGCCTTATGTATGAAGTTGGCGTAAATTATCCGGAAGTAGAACTTGAGATCGTCCCTGGTGTCACAGCAGCACTTGGCGGGGCAGCAGTCCTTGGTGCACCACTGATCCATGATTTCTGTCTCATCAGTTTAAGTGACCTTCTCACTCCGTGGGAAAAGATCGAGGCAAGACTTCTCGGCGCATCTCAGGCAGATTTCGTGATCTGTCTCTATAACCCATCCAGCAAAAAACGTCATGATTATCTTCAGAAAGCTTGTGACCTGATGATGCAGTACAAATCCCCGGACACTGTCTGCGGAACTGTCTGCAATATCGGACGTGAAGGAGAAGAATATCATCTGATGACTCTGAAAGAACTTCGTGACACACAGGTGGATATGTTTACAACCGTATTTATCGGAAATTCTCAGACAAAAGAAATCAACGGCAAGATGGTAACACCACGAGGATACAGGAATGTATAAAGTCATTGTATTTGCCGGGACGACCGAAGGATACGAGATCAGTCGTTTCCTCGGTGAAAACCAGATCCCGGTGCTGGCATGCGTGGCGACAGAATATGGTTCCAGATCCCTCAAAGAGAGTTCCAGTCTGCATGTACAGGCGGGACGTCTCGACGAGAATGAGATGAAAGAGCTTTTTTCCAGAGAAAAACCGGAACTTGTTCTGGATGCGACACATCCTTACGCAGCAGAAGTGACAAGAAATATCCGAAAAGCCTGCGAGGAAGCCGAAGTCTCTTATACGAGGATCCTCCGTACAGGCAGCGGACAGCAGAACGCTGTCTATGTTAAGGATACACAGGCAGCGGCAGAGTACCTGAAAGGAACTACAGGGAATGTTCTCCTGACCACAGGAAGCAAGGAACTGGCGGCATTTACCTCCGTTCCGGATTATAAGGAGCGCTTGTTTGCAAGAGTGCTGTCCCTTCCGTCCGTGATCGAATCCTGTCAGGCACTTGGTTTTGAAGGCCGGAACCTGATTGCGATGCAGGGACCTTTTTCCATGGAAATGAATCGGGCGATGCTTACGCAGTATGAGTGCAGATATCTGGTTACCAAGGATTCCGGCAAAGCCGGCGGCTTTCTTGAGAAGATCCAGGCGGCCGAAGCCTGTGGTGCAACTGTTGTGATCATCGGAAGACCTCTCGCAGAAGAGGGTCTGTCTCTGCGGGAATGCAGGCATATGCTGATCGAACGCTACGGACTTACCAGAAAACAGAAGGTCACACTTCTCGGAATCGGCATGGGAAGCCCGAAGACTCTGACGCAGGAGGGTCAGGAAGCTGTCCGAAACGCGGATCTTATCGTAGGCGCAAAGCGAATGGTCGATGCTGTCCGGCTTTCTGGACAGGATGTTTTTTATGAATATCGGAGCAAAGAGATCGCAGAGTATCTGATCGCACATCCGGAGTACACCAAAGTTGTAGTTGCACTTTCCGGTGATGTTGGATTTTACAGCGGGGCGAAGAAACTTGCAGAACTTCTCGGACCGGATACGGAAATGATCTGTGGGATCTCATCTGTGGTTTATTTTATGTCAAAGATCGGCCTGTCCTGGGACGACGCAAAGATCGTCAGCGCGCATGGAAAAACCTGCAATCTCATTTCCCTGATCCGCACGAACCGCAAGGTTTTTGCAATCCTCGGAACGGGTGACGGAGTGCGTAAACTGGCAGAGAAGCTTATATTTTACGGAATGGGCGACGTTATTCTTCATGTCGGAGAAAATCTTTCCTATGATAACGAGAAGATCCTGGCGAAACCAGCCAGAGGACTTGTTTCCTATGAGGGAGATCCTTTGAGCGTAGTCTGTGCATATAATCCACAGGCAGAACTGGAACTGGCAACTCATGGAATTCCAGACGAAGAATTTATCCGCGGCAAGGCACCGATGACCAAGACAGAAGTGCGTACCGTTTCTCTCTCCAAACTGAGACTTCCAAAAGATGCCATCTGCTACGACATTGGTGCAGGAACAGGTTCTGTTTCTGTCGAAATGGCACTTCGCGCATCTGAAGGCGGGGTCTATGCGATCGAGAAAAAGGAGGATGCCCTGGCACTCCTTCAGGAGAATAAGAAGAAATTTGCACTGGACCATATGTACATCGTTCCGGGAACCGCACCGGAGGCACTTGAGGAACTTCCTGTGCCGACACACGCTTTTATTGGCGGATCTTCCGGAAATATGAAGGAGATCGTGGAGCTTCTGCTGAATAAGAACCCACAGGTGCGTATTGTGATCAACTGCATTACTCTGGAAACCGTGGGCGAGGCACTTGACTGCATCCGTGAACTTGAGAAGCAGGAAACTTATCAGTGCGAGAGCGAAGTCGTACAGCTCTGCGCTTCCAGATCCAAAAATATCGGACGTTACCATATGATGATGGGCGAAAATCCAATCTATATCATCACGGTACAGGCACACGAGAAATCCGAAACACAGGAGGAACAGGTATGAAGATCCCGAGAATCCTTCTGGCAGCAGGCTCCAGCGGAAGCGGCAAGACCCTGATCACCTGCGGGCTTCTTGAAGCACTGGTGGAGCGCGGTCTTAAGACGGCGTCCTTTAAATGCGGGCCGGATTACATCGATCCGATGTTCCACAGCCGGGTGATCGGGACAAAGTCCCGGAATCTGGACACCTTTTTTACAGGATCAGAGGTAACGAAATATCTTCTGACCCGAAATGCCAGAGACTGTGAGATCGCAGTCATGGAAGGTGTCATGGGCTTTTATGACGGCGTTGCGGGAACTACGACCACAGCCAGTGCCTATGACCTTGCCAAAGTGACCGATACACCAGTCATCCTGATCGTAAACAGCCGTGGGATGAGTGTGTCCCTGGCTGCCTATGTCAAAGGTTTCCTGGAATATAAGAAGGACAGCCACATCAAAGGTGTGATCTTTAACCAGATGTCTCCCATGCTCTATCCGAGAATGAAGAAACTTCTGGAAGAAGAACTGGGTGTTGCGGTTCTTGGTTATGTACCGAAGGTTGAGGACTGTGTGATCGAAAGCAGACATCTTGGTCTGGTCCTTCCGGATGAGATCCCGGAACTGAAAGACAGGCTTCATAAGCTTGCAGGCGTTCTGGAAGAGACACTTGACATCGACCGGATCCTGGAACTGGCGGGCGAGGCACCGGATCTTCTGGATGCGAAGCCGGAGTCAGTGACCGATTTCAGACTCTCCGAGCCGGTGCGTATCGGCGTTGCGGAGGATGAGGCGTTCTGCTTTTTCTATGCAGACAATTTCCGTCTTCTGGGCGAGATGGGGGCAGAGATTGTTCCATTTTCACCGATGGAAGATAAGCAGCTTCCGGATGATCTGGACGGGCTTTTGTTATACGGCGGCTATCCGGAATTAAACGGAAAAAAACTGGAACAAAATACCACAATGAAAGACATGATACGGGAAAAACTGAAAGCAGGGATGCCATGTATGGCAGAATGCGGAGGCTTTATGTATCTCCACGAGGAAATGGAGGGCATGGATGGGAACTTCTACCAGATGGCAGGGGTGATCCCGGGAAAAGCATACCGCACACCGAAACTTTCCAGATTTGGCTATGTGACACTGACACAGAAAAAGCCGGCTCTTGGAATGGAAGATTTCGGAGAGATCCCGGCACATGAGTTCCACTATTTTGATTCCGAAAACTGCGGCGGGGATTTTCATGCGGCGAAGCCGGAGAGTAAGCGTGGATGGGACTGTATCCATGGAACGGACACGATGCTGGCTGGTTTTCCACATCTTTATTATTATGGAAATCCCGAAGTACCGAAGGCATTTCTTAAAAAATGCCTCGCATACAAAAAACAACGATGTTCCTGCAAGCAGGAAGGTCAGGAAGAGTGACAAATGTGATCTATCATACGATAGCCCTGGCAGCAGGGTTTTTACTTGATCTGATATTTGGAGATCCCAGGTGGTTGTATCATCCGGTCTGCCTGATCGGAAATCTGATCTCCGTTCTTGAAAAGGGAATCCGCAGGATCTTTCCGAAGACAAATGCAGGAGAACTGGCTGGCGGAGTTGTGGAAACGATTCTCGTCTGTCTGTTTTCCTTTGGCGTGCCGGCTGTGCTCCTGTCTCTTCTGTACGGACATTTCCCGGTGGCGGGTGTGATCCTGGAGACATTCTGGTGCTACCAGCTCCTTGCTACCAGATCGTTAAAGGATGAGAGCATGAAGGTCTATGACCGGCTGGTAAACGGTACGATCGAGGAGGCGCGTTATGCAGTGTCCATGATCGTAGGACGTGATACCCAGGAACTCACCGATACAGGTGTCACAAAGGCAGCCGTGGAGACTGTGGCAGAGAACTGTTCTGACGGTGTGATCGCTCCGATGATCTATATGGCGATCGGCGGCGCACCGCTGATGTTTCTTTATAAAGGGATCAATACCATGGATTCCATGCTCGGCTACAAAAATGACAAGTATCTGTACTTTGGAAGATGCAGTGCCAAGCTTGATGATGTGGCAAACTTTTTTCCGGCAAGGATCTCTGGCTGGCTGATGGTTGCGGCAGCTTTTGTCTGTGGAATGGATGGCAAAAACGCAGCAAAGATCTACCGGAGAGACAGAAGAAACCATGCAAGCCCGAACTCTGCACAGACAGAGGCAGCAATGGCAGGAGCGCTTGACGTACAGCTTGCCGGCAATGCCTGCTATTTTGGCAAATTATACGAAAAACCGACGATCGGAGACCCGATTCGCGCTGTGGAACCGGAGGATATCAGACGCTCCAACCGTCTGATGTACGGAACTGCTTTTCTTGGCATTCTGATCTGCCTTATCATCCGCATCGCCGTCGGGTTCTGGATCCTGTAATACCACAACAGGCAGCAAAGGAGAAATGAAATGAAACACGTACATGGGGGAAATATCTATACTTACAAAAACTGTCTTGATTTTTCTGCAAACTGTAATCCCCTTGGAACACCGGAGAGTGTCAAGCAGGCAGTCCGGGACAGTCTGGACCATCTTAAAGACTATCCGCAGGTGGGATACGCGCCGCTGAAAGAAGCAATCGCTGCCTATGAGGATGTCAAACCGGAGAATATCATCTGTGGAAACGGTGCGGCGGAGCTGGTCTTTTCACTGTGCCATGCACTCAAACCGAAGAAAGCACTGATTCCGGTTCCTACATTTGCAGAATATGAGCAGGCACTGGAAAGTGTCGGGGCAGAGGTGGAGCATGTGCTTCTCAAGGAAGAAGATGAATTCCGTGTTCAGGACAGTTTTATTGACTGGCTGCACAAAGATCTGGATATGGTATTTCTTTGTAATCCCAACAATCCGACGGGGATACTGACGGACAGAGAATTTCTGTTCAGACTGCTCCGTGTCTGTCGGGAAATGGGAATCTTTCTGGTGGTGGATGAATGTTTTCAGGATTTTATCCGCGAACCGGGACAGTACAGCCTCAAGGCACAGCTTCCGAGGTATCACAATCTGTTTCTTCTCAAAGCATTTACAAAGCGTTATGCGATGGCGGGTGTGCGTCTTGGATATGGAATTACAGAAAATGAGGAACTTCTTGAAAAGATGACACAGGCTACACAGCCATGGAATATTTCGATTCCTGCACAGGCGGCAGGAATTGCGGCACTTGGTGAAGTCGAATATGTCGAAAGAGCGAGAAAACTGATCTTTGCGGAATCTGAATATTTAAGTGAAGAATTATATAAGCTTGGGATGACCGTTTTTCCTTCTCAGGCAAATTATCTGTTTTTCAAGGGACCGGACGATCTTTTTGAGATCTGCGTGGGACAGAATGTTCTGATCCGCGACTGCAGTAACTATCCGGGACTTGGTAAGGGATTTTACAGAGTGGCAGTACGCACCCATGAGGAAAATGAGCGTTTGATCCAGGCAATCCATGACGGTCTCATGGAAGCAAGAAAGAAAACACAGGAAGAAGAGGGGGAGGAGTAAAATGGCAAAAGCGATCATGGTGCAGGGAACGATGTCAAATGCGGGCAAGAGCCTTCTGGCAGCGGGACTCTGCCGTATCTTTAAACAGGATGGATACCGTGTGGCTCCCTTTAAGTCACAGAATATGGCATTGAATTCCTTTATCACAAAGGAAGGACTGGAGATGGGAAGAGCGCAGGTCATGCAGGCAGAGGCTGCCGGGATCGAACCGTCCGTCCTTATGAACCCGATCCTTCTGAAACCGACCAACGATGTGGGTTCTCAGGTCATTGTAAACGGAGAAGTCCTTGGCACAATGAGCGCAAGGGATTATTTTGCTTACAAGAAAAAACTTGTCCCGGACATCATGAAAGCATTTGATGCACTTGCAGCAGAGAATGATATCATCGTGATCGAAGGTGCAGGAAGCCCGGCAGAGATCAACCTCAAAAAAGAGGATATCGTAAACATGGGAATGGCGAAGATGGCAAAAGCACCGGTCCTTCTGGTCGGAGATATCGACCGCGGCGGTGTGTTTGCACAACTTTACGGAACCGTGGAGCTTCTGGAGGAAGACGAGCGAAAGATGATAAAGGGTCTGATCATCAACAAATTCCGCGGTGACAAGACGATCCTTGATCCGGGCGTGGAGATGCTGGAGAGCAAATGCAGGATCCCGGTTGTCGGTGTCGCACCGTATCTTAACATCCAGGTGGAGGACGAGGACAGCCTGACAGAGCGTTTTGACCGTCCGCAGGAAGTTGGGATGATCGATATGGCAGTCATCCGTGTGCCGAGGATCTCCAATTTCACAGATTTTAACCCACTGGAGAGCATACCGGGAGTTTCTCTTCGCTATGTACAGCATCCGTCCGACCTTAAGAATCCGGATGTGATCTTCCTTCCGGGAACAAAGAATACGATGGATGACCTTAAGTGGCTCCGTGAGAGCGGGATGGAGGCTCTGATCCTCAAGGCAGCAGCTTCCGGTACCCTGATCTTTGGTGTCTGCGGCGGCTATCAGATGCTGGGCGAGACTTTAAGTGATCCGCATGGTGTGGAAGCGGGAGGTTCCATGCGTGGAATGGGACTTCTGCCGATGGATACCGTATTTGCGGAGAAAAAGACAAGGACACAGGTTACCGGACGTTTCCTTTCCCTGGAAGGCGATTATGCACCGCTTAAAGATGTCGAATTTACAGGATATGAGATCCATATGGGCGAGAGCACCTGGAAAGAGGGCGCCTCTGCCAGCACCTTTACGAAGGATACCGTGACAGGAAACGAGAAGAGAGAAGGTACGTTCTACCACAATATCTGCGGTACTTATGTGCATGGAATCTTCGACAAGGAAGAAGTTGCACTCGGTCTCGTAAAAGCGGTGGGCGACAAAAAGGGAATCGATGTATCCGAGATGGAGGGCGTGGATTTTGCGGCATTTAAGGAGACACAGTATGATATCCTGGCAGCAGAACTGCGGAAACATCTGGACATGAAAAAAATCTATGAGATACTGGACGAGGGAATCGAGGAGGAGAAAGCCTGATGAAAGTAGAACTTGAAAATGTAAAACCGATGGACATCGAGAAGAGAAGCTTTGAGATCATCACGGAAGAACTCGGGGATACCCCGCTGCTCCCGGGAACAGAACTGGTGGTGAAACGCTGCATCCATACAAGTGCAGATTTTGACTATGCCAGAAATCTTTGTTTTTCCCCGGATGTTATCGAGAAGGCAATGAATGCGATCAAAAACGGAGCCTGCATCGTCACAGACACACAGATGGCTAAATCCGGCATTAACAAACGCGCCCTTGCCCGTTATGGCGGTGAGGTTTACTGCTTCATGTCCGATGAAGATGTGGCAAAGACCGCAAAAGAAAACGGAACCACGAGAGCGACTGCAAGCATGGACAAAGCAGCTACTCTCGATAAAAAGCTGATCTTCGCGATCGGAAATGCGCCGACGGCACTGGTGCGTCTCTATGAACTGATCGAGGATGGCAAACTGGATCCGGAACTGATCATCGGTGTTCCGGTAGGATTTGTCAATGTGGTGCAGTCCAAGGAACTGATTATGCAGTCCGGAGCACCGTATATCGTTGCAAGAGGACGCAAGGGCGGCAGCAATATCGCAGCCTGCATCTGCAATGCACTTTTGTACATGATCGACAATCGAAGGGATTAAAGAAAAACACCTGTTCCAGAGAAAAGGAGGGACAGGTGTCAGGTGATCATTATTTATTAAGAAGTTCTTTCAGGAGCCGGCATGCCGGGGCAAAATCGTCTGCGGGGATCGAGGAACAGGAAAGCAGGAGCGTGATCGTGTCTGCGCCTTCCTCGAGAATCAGCAGATCGAAGCCCTTCATGCGGGTTTCTTTTTTTAGTTCCAGGCCGGTCCGGGCGTAGGGAACAGTCAATGCGAGGCTTGTTCCGGCGGCACCTGTCTGGATCGTACAGTCACTGCCAAAGGTGTTCCGCACTTCGTTTTTCAGTTTTTTGAGTTTCTGCGCGTAGAGTTTCTTGAGCTTTTTGGTCTGTGAAGTCAGGTGACCGTCGCGGATAAACTGGCAGAGTGCGATCTGTTCGGCCTTGGAGGCAGTCTGGCTGTAGCGGTCTGCGACAGCAGCGTATTTCCTGGAAAGATTCGGTGGCAGGACCATGAAACTTAAGCGGATCGACGGAAGCAGCAGACGGGAAAATGACCCGATATAAACAACTCCATGTCCACCGGCAAGGTTAAAAAGGGACGGGGTCGGCCGCTGAAAATTGACGAATTCATTCTCAAAGTCATCCTCGATGATCAGACTGCCCTTCTGAGCCGCGTAATGTACCAGTTCCATACGGCGGCTGACCGGCATGATCTCGCCCCATTTGGTCATATGGGCAGGAGAAACGTAGATGACATCACAGTCCTTGTTGCGGTACTGCACTTCAAAACCATAGCCTGCAAAGATCGTACTTCCCTGTACAAAAGAAGCATTCGGGAAAGAAACGGACTTTCTGTCCCGGATCAGAGGACAGAGAAGGTTCAGAAGACTCTGCACACCGGCTCCGATCACGATATCATCGGCAGAGCAGTTGACATTCCTCCGCTGTCGGATATAGTCAGCGAGCACCTGACGGAGATCCGCCTCACCCTGCGGTTCGCCGTAAGAGAGAAGACGGTCACTCTGGCGCAGCGCACTCTTGATATAACGCTGCCACAGATCGAAGCGAAAGCTTTCCCGGTCGACACCGTTGGAGGCAAAATCATACTGCACCGGCGGAAGATCTGCATGCCAGGAAGCGGTGGACACTGGTTTCTGGTCGGCGATACTGGTTACGTAGTAACCGCTCTGGGCACGGGCGACGATGTAGCCGTCTGCGGCAAGCTGAAGGTAGGCATTCTCGATCGTGGTGCGGCTGAGTTTCAGTTCTGTGGCGCATTTACGCAGGGAAGGCATACGGCTTCCGGCAGGAATGCGATGCTCCATGATCAGATTTTTGTAATGGTCGTATACCTGGAGATACAGGCTTTCTTTGGTGGAATGGAATGCTAGACTCATAAACTGTCCCCTCAAAAATGAATAAAAGTGGTTATTTTTATAAATACACTTAGGTGCTATTCTAAATCAGAATATGACAAAAAGCAAGACAAGGAGACAATACTTTGAAGAAAATTGCAGTTCTCAATGACCTGTCCGGGATGGGAAAATGCTCCCTGACAGCAGCGATACCGGTGATCTCGGTGATGGGGGTGCAGGCATGTCCGCTTCCTACTGCTATTTTGAGTGCACAGACCGGTTTTCCGTCTTATTATTGTGATGATTATACAGACCGTATGGATATCCTGATGGACGAATGGCAGAAGATGGATTTTCACCCGGATGGCATTTATACAGGATTCCTGGCTGATGCTGCACAGGCAGACAAGGCGGTGGATTTTATACAGAGATTTAAGAAAAAAGAAACAAAAGTCCTCGTTGACCCGGTCATGGGTGATGATGGGGAGGAATACCCGATCTATACAGAAGAACTGTGCGAAAAGATGAGAATGCTTGTCAGAGAGGCAGCAGTGATCACTCCGAACATCACGGAAGCGTTGCTTCTTCTCTATGGAAGAGAAAAAATGCACACAGAATGGCAGAAGATTTCCGGTTTCTCCGGAGAGGAACTTCTGAAATATGTCCAGACGATCGGCAGCCTGCTTACAGAGAAATTTGATGTGGAAGCCGTGATCACGGGCATCAGCCATGAAGAAGATGGTGCGAAGTACATCAGCAACCTTATCTGCAAAAAAGCAGCGCAGACCTGGGTGACAACGAAGAAAGAGGGCGGCAGCTATTCTGGTACGGGAGATCTGTTTGCTTCTATCTTAAGTGCAGGGATGGTCAAGGGGACTGATACCGCTGCTTCCGTACAGAAAGCGGTGAATTTCCTTGCAAAAGGAATCCATGATGCTGTAGAAGAAGGAACAGATCGAAATGAAGGAATCTGTTTCGAAACTTATCTCTATGAGCTTGCAGATGTAAAATAACAGAAAAATACCCGCCGGTGGTCGCAGTCGATCGATCCGGCGGGGATTTTTTATTTAAAGATTCTTGTAACTATTTAGTAGGTAGTATCCCGCGAGGTGTTTTGGCATGTTTTTTGCCAAAATCCCGAGACATACAAGGCAAAATGCTATCACCGAAGGTGATCTGGAATGCATTTTGACTCGTAACTGTAAGGGTACTGAACAGTTACAGATTCTTTTTCTTATAGATAAACCAGGAGGCGATCCCTGTAAATACCAGAAGGTAAACAAGCAGGATCACAATTCCCGAAAATGCAAAGCCTTCACCAGCAGAAATGCTTCGGATCATGTGGCTTGTCTGGGAAAGCGGAAGCGCGGCTACGAACTTTCCGATAAAGCCAGGAAGCTTCTCAGTGGAAAAGAAGGTGTTGCAAAGATAAGCCATCGGCATGATGATGTAGTTGGAAAAACGCGGTACATCGGCGTGGTTTTTTGCAAGGAAAGAAACAACCACTCCGATCGCAGAAAACACTGCTCCGTTTAAGAACATCACCAGGAAGGACCATCCATTGAAGATCAGTCCTGTGTCGATCGGCAGAGTCAGGATCAGGATCACACCTCCGGCATAAAATCCACGGAGACTTCCTCCGATGATCTGACCGGCAATAAACTGCCACAGAGGCGTCGGTGAGATCATGACCTGGTCGAATGCTTTTTCGTACAGTCTCTGTACGTTCAGGTTCTGGGCGATCGCATTGAAACTTCCGTTCATGGTCGTCAGAGATACGACACCGGGGATCAGGAAATTCAGATAAGGCTGTCCGTGGGACGTTGTCTGGATCCCCATTCCAAATACGACAAGATACATCAGAGGCGCGATCATGGCTGCCAGGGTGATCTTGTAGAAATCTCTGCGGAATTCTACCCATTTTTCCCATAAAATCGTTATAATTCCCATAATTGACCTCCCTTTATGACGGCATCAGATGACGGCCGGCACGTTCCACAAACACATCTTCCAGTGTGGTCTCACGAAGAGAAGCCTGTCCCGGAATGCCGGACAGATAATCAATGGCTTCCTGACGGCTGTGGAAATAGCGGCTGACAGTATTTCCATCCGGTCCGGGCTCATCGATCGTGTAGGCTCCAAGACTCTCGATCAATGCGGAAGGTGTGCTGATTTCCTCAAGTTTACCGTGATCCATCAGGGCGACGCGGTTGCAGAGGTTCTGGGCTTCTTCCATATAGTGTGTGGTCAGAAGGATCGTCAGGTTTTTGCCGTTCAGCTTGCGGAGAAGGTTCCACATCTGTCGTCTGGAAAGCGCGTCCATTCCGGCGGTCGGCTCATCCAGAAGAAGGATCTCCGGATCTGTAAGAAGGGCGCGGCAGACCATCAGTTTACGCTTCATACCGCCGGAAAGCTTGCGGACGGTACGTCTGCGGAATTTGATCAGGTCACAGAACTCCAGAAGTTCCTCTGTACGCCGTTTGATCTCCTTGCGCGGCATGAAATAAAGCCTGCCCTGATATTCCATGATCTCGTCCATGGTCATATCCTGGCGCATGGAATATTCCTGGGTGATCACGCTGATCTTGCGTTTCAGGTCCGGGCGGTTTCGTTTCAGTGTCTGGCCATCGATCAGGATCTCTCCCTTTGTAGGAAGGAGCAGGGTGGACAGAAGACTGATCGTCGTTGTCTTTCCTGCACCGTTCGGACCAAGAAGACCGAAAAACTCTCCCGTTTCAATCTTGAGATCCAGGGAATCCACGGCTGTGAAATTATCAAATGTCTTGGTCAGATTTCTGGTTTCGATCATTTTTATTTTTTCTCCTTTGCGATGATCAGGGAATAATAACCTGCATCATCCGGAATTTCCTCAACACTTCTGTAAATATGTTCTTCTGGCATACCGCAGTTCTCGACCATCAGGACATCACGGTCGCTCTTTGCGAGGATTTCCTTGACCTGGTTCATCTTTTTGCCTGATTTCATGAGTATATAGTTGCCGGATTCGCTGAGGTCGCTGTCCAGGCGGTGAACAGCCGGCACGATATGAAGCTGCTCATTCCACTCGGAAAGAGAAATGTTCAGGCGGGCAGCAGCGGCACAGAAAGAAGTGATCCCGCTCACCAGCTCTGTGTGATATCCGTCAGCCTCCACACGGTGCTGCAGATAGGAAAAAGTGGAGTATACACAAGGATCTCCAAGTGTCAGGAAGACAACGTTTTTGCCCTGGTCAAGACAGGCTTCCAGAGTTTTGGCTCCCTTTGCGTGGTTTTCTTCGAGTTCTTTTGCGTCGTGTGTCATTGGCATGTAGATCGGAAGAAGTTCTTTGTCGGCTAATTCCGGCACTGCCTGGACTGCGATCTTGTAGGCAACGGTTTCTTTGACATCTGCTCCCGGTACGGCGATGATCTCATTCTCGCGGATCATGCGGACTGCCTTCAGTGTCATTAATTCCGGATCCCCAGGTCCGACTCCTACGCCATATAATGTTCCTTTCATTGGTAAAAAACCTCCTGATATTTAAAAATATTAATTGATATAATTACTCACATTCTTTTTATTATACTAGAACCTTATATAGTTTGCAATGTGTGATTTGCTGTGTTATAGTAGTTTTCAGAGTAATGAAAAATGAAACGGGGTTTGAAGTACGATGCATAAATATAAGAAATTTCTGACAGTCTGTTCTCTGGCAGCACTGTTATCCTCCTGTACTGCACCATTTGTCTGTATGGCGGCAGCAGATACGACAGAAATGCAGGCGGTAGAATTTGACAGGGAAGATGGAGAATATTCCATTCAGGTAGATCTGGAGGGCGGAAGCGGCAAGGCGAGCGTGACTTCCCCGACACTTTTTACCGTGAGGGACGGAAACGGATACGCACAGATTCAGTGGAGCAGTTCAAATTATGATTACATGATCGTGGACGGGGAGAAATATCTTCCGACGAATGAAGAGGGCATGAACTCTGTATTTGAGATCCCGATCCTTACACTTGATGAGGCAATGCCGGTGGTGGCAGACACAACAGCGATGGGAACACCGCATGAGATTGATTATACATTAACTTTTTATTCAGATTCCATCGGCTCCAAGAGCCAGCTCCCGCAGGAGGCTGCCAAGAGAGTCGTTGGCGTTGCAATGGTAATCATCGTTGGCGGCGGGATCCTGAATTATTTTGTCAACAAACGCAACAGATGTTAGGGACATTTATGAAAAACATTAAGGAGATTTGGCACTAAGGGATGGTGCCAAATCTCTTTTTCTATTTCTTGAAAAGTACAATGGTTTTTCGCTATAATGAACTCATCAAGAAGAGAGTAACTGGCCGGTTACACCTCAGAAAAAAAGTAAAACAAAACCGAAAAGACGGACAGAGAGAAGGGAATCTGTTCACAAAAAAATCAAAATGAGGTGTAAACACAATGAAAGAAAAAGTTCAGGTATTTGGAAGGTTTTTGAGCGGAATGGTCATGCCGAACATCGGCGCATTCATCGCATGGGGGCTCATCACAGCGCTTTTTATCGAGACAGGATGGTGTCCGAATGAGAAACTCGCACAGTTTGTAACTCCGATGTCAACCGTACTGCTGCCGCTTCTGATCGCATACACTGGCGGTTCTGCCGTAGCAGGACAGCGCGGCGGCGTGATCGGTGCGATCGCGACCATGGGTGTGATCGTCGGTTCTGACATCCCGATGTTCATCGGTGCCATGATCGTCGGACCGCTGGCTGCATGGATCATCAAGAAATTTGACAAAGCAGTTGAGGGTCACATCAAAGCCGGCTTTGAAATGCTGGTAAATAACTTTTCGCTTGGTATCATCGGTGCGATCCTTGCATGTCTTGCCATGTATGGAGTTGCCCCGCTCGTAACAGGAATGAACTCCGTTATGAGAGCCGGTGTAGATGTCTTTGTTTCACACGGACTTCTTCCGCTGGCAAGTATCTTTATCGAACCTGCAAAAGTATTATTCTTAAACAACGCGATCAACCACGGGATCTTATCCCCAATGGGAATCCAGCAGGTAGAGGAAACAGGAAAATCCATTTTCTTCCTGCTTGAAGCAAACCCGGGACCGGGACTTGGAATCCTGCTTGCTTACTGCATCGCAGGCAAAGGAAATGCGAAGAGCTCTGCACCTGGAGCAGTGATCATCCATTTCCTCGGCGGAATCCATGAAATCTATTTCCCGTACATCCTTATGAACCCGTTGCTTCTGATCTCTGTCATCGCAGGCGGCGCAAGTGGAATCTTCTGCTTCAACTTATTTAACGTAGGTCTTACTGCTCCGGCTTCACCGGGAAGTATCATCGCGATCATGATGATGGCAGAAAAACATAGCTATCTTGGACTGATCGTCGGCGTTGCAGTGGCAGCACTTGTCTCCTTTGCAATCTCCGTGCCGATCCTCAAATTCATGGGCAAGGATACATCACTGGAAGATGCACAGCGTCAGAAAGATGCCATGAAAAAACAGGCAAAAGGAATCGCAGCAGAAACAGCAGCTACTGTACCGGCAGCAAATACAGGAAAAGTAACAAAGATCGCTTTTGCATGCGATGCAGGAATGGGCTCCAGCGCAATGGGAGCAACGGTCCTCAAGAAAAAACTTGCAGCAGCAGGTCTTGAGGAAATCGAAGTTATCCACACTCCGGTATCCAGCATCCCGGCAGATGTACAGATCGTTGTCACACATGAGGAACTGGGAGAGCGCGCAGCACACAGTAATCCGAATGCAGAACGCATCCTGATCACCAACTTCCTTGCTGCACCGGAATATGCAACACTGGTAGAAGATCTGAAAAAGAGAAATTTATAATTTATCAGATGCCCTCTAAAATTTTAATATAACCGCAATGATCCCACACGTAACTGTTCACGGGTAATATCCCGCGAGGTGTTTTGCCATGAATATGGCAAAATCCCGAGACATACGGGGCAAAATGCCATCACCGAAGGTGATTTGGAATGCATTTTGACCAAGTTACTGTGAACGGAGTGAACAGTAACATCCCACACGTTGGTTATGCACCTTAACCGGAGCGAATTGACGGGTGGGATTGTTGTATGATAAAATTATTTACAGAATTAAAACGGGTAGCAGACAGGCGGCGGGGAGTCTGTCTGACGCGGGGGAACGTTATGAATGTGATACAGAAAACAGGAAAATTTTATTCAAGGATCATCATGAAAAACATCGGCATTTTTGTCTTTATCGGTCTTCTGTCTGTGGTATTCCAGACCGAAGGGTGGTTTCCGAATGAAGATATCTATGCGATCTCACAGGTTGCTTATCGCTATGTCCTGCCATGCATGATCGCCTATGAGGGCGGAAACCTTCTCAGCGATTCATTTGGAGGGCTGGCGGCAGTCATGGCACTCTGCGGGATCCTTCTGCGGGATCCGGAGGCAGGGATCTTTGGGGCAATGGTCTCGGCACCACTCGGAGGATACCTCTGGAAAAAAGAACGGGAATTTCTGGAGCGGGACTGTTTCGCAGAGACCAAGATGCTGTTCCGAAATCTGCTCCTGGGGCTTACCGGGGCGGTTCTTGCGGTCGGGGAATATTATCTTCTGGCAGAAGCAGTGACTGTCTTTGCAGTAGCAGCCGGCAGCTGCATCGGATGGATCCTGGAGCATGGCTATATCGCAGTCCTAAATGTCCTGATCGAGCCGGCGAAGGTTTTTTTCCTGAACAATATCATGAACCATGGAATCCTTGTTCCGCTGGGGATGAGCCAGGCAGAGCAGAATGGAGGTTCGCTCCTTTTTCTGCTTGAGACGAACCCGGGACCGGGACTTGGGATGCTGCTTGGACTGCTTTTATACAAAAGAAAAAATGTCAAACGCCGTCAGGAACTGGCGACAGCTGCATTTACACAGGCGATCGGAGGAATCCATGAAGTTTATTTTCCCTTTGTACTTGCGGATCTGGGACTTCTGCTTCCATTGATCGTGGGTGGTGTTGCGGGAAGTATCTGGTTTTCCGTTTTTCACTGTGAGACAGCGGGCGTGATTTCGCCGGGAAGTGTTCTGACCATTTTGATCATGGCAGGAAGAAGCAGTATGCTGCCGGTGCTTGGAGGGATCCTTGTTTCTACGGCTGTGTCCGGCGTTGGAAGTTATCTGTATCTGTGCTGGAGAGGTGAGAGGAAAGAAGTGCCGCAGTCGGAAATACCGGAGAGTGAGAAGCAGGAAGAACTTGAGAAAGAAAATACAGAAATGTCCGGACTGGAGCGTGAACTGGAAACTGCATCAGAACAGGAGGAGAAACCCATGCCAGAAAATATTTATCAGAACTTACATAAAATAGGCTTCGTCTGTAACGGAGGAATGGGCTCCAGCGCAATGGGTGCGGCTCTGTTCCGACGCGCACTCAAAACAGCCGGTATCACCGGGATCCAGGTGGGAGTTTATGCCGCAGACCTGATCGAAGAGGACATTGACCTGATCGTCTGTCAGAAAGAATTTTATGCGCTGAATCCACAGCTGCATGAGAAAGCCTGTCATGTGATCGCCGGATTTACCGACAGAGAAGAATACACAAAACTGATCCAGTGCATCCAGGATGCACAGAACGGGGGAACACGATGAAGTTAAGCAATATTTCGCCCCGCGTCAGCCAGATCCTGCAGATCCTTCTGGAACAGAATGCGCCGATCTCTGTGAAAGCACTTGCAGAGCAGATGAATTTAAGCAAGCGCACGATACAGAGGGAGATGGATTCTGTCAATGCGATCCTTAAGGGATATGAAATTATATTGAATTCCAAAACAGGAGTCGGCATCTGGCTCGAGGGCAGCGAGGACAAAAAACAGGAACTGCGGCACGATCTGTCGATGGATGACCGCCTGGATGTCAGCAACCGCGAAGAACGCAGGAAGCGTCTGACGCTTGAGATCCTCAAGGAAAAAGAACTCCGCAAACTGTTTTATTACAGCAGCCGTTTCCAGGTAAGTGAGGCGACGATCAGTGCAGATCTGGAGGCAATCGAAGGATGGCTGACCAGATACGGGCTCCGGATCACGCGCAAGCCGGGAAGCGGGATCTCCATTTCCGGAAGTGAGGAAGCATACCGCCGTGCGATCCGTGCATTTATCAACGAAAATATTGATACCCATATGCTGAGAGAAGCCTACGAGTCTACAGAGAGTGACGCAGAGGGTTATGCATCGCTGCAGTACGGAGATATCGGTAAGATCTTGAATGATGATATCGTGAAGCGTGTGATCGCCTGCCTGTCAGGGATGGACAATACCCGTGTGATGACTCTGACAGAGAGTTCCTATGTCGGTCTGGTGATCCATATTGCGATCGCGATCAACCGGATCCTCAAGGATGAAGTGATCGACACGGATGCATCCTGGCAGCAGGGACTTGTGGAGGATGCAGATTATCACCTTGCAGAGCAGATCGTAGAAGAGCTGGAGGAAGAGTTTGAGATCGAGATCCCGGCAGTGGAGGTTTCCTATATCTGCCTGCACATCAAGGGAGCAAAGCATGAAAAGATCCAGTGGGACGGACAGAAGATCAATGCGATCGAGAACAGGGAACTCCGGGGGATTCTTAATGAAATGGTGGATGCTTTTGACCCGGAAAGTGCGTATCTTCTGAAGCAGGATGAGGAATTTATCCAGGGTCTTCTCGCACACTTACGTCCGACTTTGATCCGCCTGGATCACGGTATGCAGATCCAGAATCCGGTGCTGGATGATATTAAACAGAATTATATGGATATTTATCAAAAATGCCTGAACGTTTCCAAAGTGCTGGAACGTTTTACCGGAAAGCCGGTTCCGGAGGAGGAGACAGGATTTCTGACCGTGCATTTCGGTGCGGCTATGGTGCGTCAGGAAGGACGCAAAGAAGAGATCCGGCAAGTGGATGTGGGAATCGTCTGCTCGAGCGGGATCGGTATTTCCCGTCTGATGCTGTCGAAGCTCAATAAGCTGTTTGGCGACCGCGTGAACCTTACTGCTTATGGCAAAAACGACATTACTTCCTATGTACAGGGAAAAACAGACTTTTTTGTATCCAGTCTTCCGATCGAAAAAGCGGAGATCCCGGTGATCCATGTCAACCCGCTTCTGAATGAGGAGGACATCGATCAGATCCGTAAGATGATCTATCAGTATCAGCGGATGCCGACCAAACATAAACAGGAAGATCTTTTTTCCGTGCAGCTTGACCAGATCAACCAGATGGCGGCACAGATCAACATTGTCATTAAGGATATGGAGTTTTTTTATGTGGATGTGGACATTACGTTTGAGGAACTTCTGCATCAGATCGGTGAGAGACTTTCGCCATATTCCGACCAGAGCCAGATCATCCAGGAGGATCTGATGCGGAGGGAGCAGGTGTCCTCGCAGATCTTTGCGGAGTTTGGCTTTGCGCTCCTGCATACCAGAACAAAAGGCGTGACGCGCCCGGTATTTGCCGTGTGCATGCCGGAGGAAAATGTGGCATTTAAAGATCCGTATTTCAAACAGATCACGGTGGCTTTTGTCATGCTGGTACCAGACGATGAGCTGGTAAAGATCAACAATGACATCATGGGACACATCAGCGGCATGCTCATCGAAGAACCGGAATTTATGGAGGTCGCAGAGCAGGGCGACAAGGAGCAGATCCGCACGCTGCTGTCCAGACATCTAAAACAATATTTCAGGAAATACATTTCAGGACTGTCATAAACGGCAGTCCTTTTTGTTGTTATAAAACGTCTTTTTTCTTCAATTTTGGCACTAAGGGATGGTGCCAAATCCCCCTTTCTTTAAATTGAAATTTCCCATTTGCCATGCGTATAATAAAGTCACAAAGAGGGAAGCAAAAACAAATCGGAACTTCAAAAAATAGAAAATGAAAAAGAATTCAGGGAGGTAACTTACATGTTTTTTAAATCAAAAAAAGAAAAAGCTCAGAAAGCAGAAACAGCACCGGTGATCGAAAAGAAAGAACTTCTGTACCGTGAGAACATCCGCACAGGCTGTGCACCGGCGACAAAGCAGGAAGCGATCATGGCAGCAGGAAAGATGCTTGTGGAGACAGGTTATGTAGAGCCGGAATATGCAGAGGCGATGCTCGAGAGAGAAAAAACATGTTCCACATTTATGGGAAACGGACTTGCTCTTCCGCACGGTGTTGAAGCTGCAAAGAAGAGAGTTTTACAGTCAGGGATCTCCGTACAGACCTTCAAAGAACCGATCGACTGGGACGGCAATCCGGTCCGCATCGTGATCGGGATCGCAGGAGTCGGAGATGCACATCTCGACATTCTGGCACAGATCGCAGAAGCAATGCTTGATGAAGAAGTGAGTGCAAATATTGCAGATTATGACGCAGATAAAATTTACAAAGTCCTCACAGGAAAGGAGTAAAGAAATGATCATAACAGTAACAATGAACCCGGCGATCGACAAGACCGTAGAGATCGAACAGCTCGTGCCAAACGGACTGAACCGCATCCAGAAGGTAGAATACGATGCCGGAGGAAAAGGAATCAACGTTTCCAAAACGATCCACGAACTTGGCGGTGAGAGCCTTGCGATGGGATTCCTCGGAGGAAATGCAGGAAAGACGATCGAGAACGTACTTACATCCTGGAACATCCAGCACGATTTTATCTGGGTGGAAGGCGAGACAAGAACCAACACCAAAGTTTTTGAAAAAAGCGGCGGTGTGACAGAATTAAATGAGCCAGGACCGGTCATCAACGAAGCACAGGTGGAAGAACTGATCCAGAAGATCTGTGAGCACACAGACAAAGAAACTCTGGTCGTTCTCGCAGGAAGCATTCCGGCAGGTGTCGACAAAAACATTTACGCAGCGATCACAGAGAGTGTCCATGAAAAAGGCGGTTCCGTCCTGATGGATGCAGATGGAGAACTGTTCCGCAATGCGCTGAAAGCATCTCCGGACATCATCAAACCGAATCAGGTAGAACTGGAAGAATACATCGGAGCAGATTACAGGCTTTCCATGGGAGAACTCAAAGCTCTGGCAGAAAAATTCCAGAACAACGGAATCAAAACTGTAGCGATCTCCATGGGAAAAGGCGGCGCGATGATCGTAAGAGACAAGTTTGTGGCAAGATGCCCGGCATTGTCCGTCAAAGCACATTCCACCGTAGGAGCCGGAGATGCAATGGTAGCAGCCCTTGCATATTCCTGGGACAAAAAACTCGGTGATGAAGAAACCGTAAGATTCTGCATGGCAACGTCCGCAGGAGCCGTGACAACCGTCGGAACAAAGCCGCCGGCAAGAGCAGTTGTAGACGAGCTGATCCCGCAGGTGGAGATGGAGATTTTATAAAAAACTTACTTCAAATATATAAAGAATAGAAAAGGAGAATTTATCATGAAAACAAAAGCAGTGAGAATGTATGGAACAAGAGATTTAAGACTGGAAGAGTTTGAATTACCGCAGATCAAAGACGACGAGATCCTCGTAAAGATCATGAGTGACAGTATCTGCATGTCCACCTACAAACTTGCAGAGCAGGGTAAGAAACACAAAAGAGCACCACAGAACATCGACACCAACCCGATCATCATCGGACATGAATTCGCAGGTGTGATCGTAGAAGTCGGTGAAAAATGGAAAGATCAGTTCAAACCGGGCATGAAATTCGCACAGCAGCCGGCACTGAACTACAAAGGAAGCCTTGCATCTCCTGGATATTCCTATGAATACTTCGGTGGAGCCTGCACTTACTGCATCATCCCTCACGAAGTTATGGAACTTGGCTGCCTGATGCCATACGAAGGTGACAGCTTCTTCGGAGCGTCCCTTGGTGAGCCGATGAGCTGTATCATCGGAGGATACCACGGAAACTACCACACAAACAAACGCAACCATGACCTTTCCGTAGGAACAAAAGCAGGCGGCAATATCATCATCCTCGGCGGCTGCGGACCGATGGGACTTGGTGCAGTCAGCTACGGTATCCAGATCGAAAACCGCCCGAAACGGATCGTTGTAACAGATATTGACGACGCCAAGATCGAGCGTGCAAGAGAAGTTATCCCGGAAGCAAAAGCAGCAGAAAACGGCGTAGAACTTCTCTATGTAAACACCGCAAAAATGGCTGATCCGGTTGAAGAATTAAAAGCGATCACCGGCGGCAAAGGCTATGACGATGTATTCGTATACATTCCAAACAGAGCGGTTGCAGAAATGGGCGACAAGCTCCTTGCATTCGATGGCTGCATGAACTTCTTTGCAGGTCCGACAGACAACCAGTTCAAAGCAGAGATCAATCTGTACAACTGCCATTATACAAGCACACATATTCTCGGTACTACAGGTGGAAACAACGATGACCTGATCGAAGCGAATGAACTGGCTGCCAAAGGAAAGATCGAACCGGCAGTTATGGTAACACACGTCGGCGGTATCGACAGTATTGCAGAGACAACCCTGAACCTGCCAAAGATCCCGGGCGGAAAGAAGTTAAGCTATACACAGTTTAACATGCCAATGACAGCAATTGAAGATTTCGGAAAACTCGGCGAGACCGATCCTCTCTTCAAGAAACTGGACGAGATCTGCAAAGCAAACCGCGGTCTGTGGAGCGCAGAAGCAGAGAGAGTATTATTCGATCACTTTGGTGTGGAATACTAAAAAACAATTGAAAAATCACATTTTCTGCCAGCTGGCTTGTCCGGCTGGCAGTTTTTCTCTGCATATAAAAATTTCCTGTTAAAAATTCCCGGAAAACATTGACTTAAAACGATTTATGACATACAGTAATGTATTATGGTGTACACCACATTTCTTGCATAAAAAAGTCTGAACTTAAGAAAAATTAAGAAATTATTCAGAAAAAGGTAATATTATTATGCAAAAATGATATGAGTAAAGGCAGGTGAATAGGCAATGGATAATATACTAAAATATCTGGAAAATACAGCAGAGAAATTTCCGGACAAAACAGCAGTGGATGACGGAAATCAACAGTTTACCTATCAGGAACTTCTGAACCGGGCGAGACATTTTGGTCTGTCTTTCCTGAACAGGACAGAACCAGGCAGACCAGTGGCAATCCTGCACGAAAAAAGCTCCGAGGTTTTATCCGCTATGTTTGGCGTTGTTTATGCAGGATGTTTTTATGTAATGATCGATCCGGAACAGCCGCTTGAAAGGCTTAAGGATATCCTTACTGTTCTTGAAACAGATTTGGTGATTACAGACAGTACATACAGACATCAGCTTGATGATGCCGGCTATCAGGGACAGATCTATCTTCTGGAAGAGGAACCATCTGATGAAGCAGTTACTGCACAGGAACTGGACAAACTGATGGAACGACGTTCTTTTGCAAAAAATACAGATCTTCTTTATGGTATTTTTACATCAGGTTCTACCGGAAAACCGAAATGTGTGGCAGTCAGCCATCAAGCAGTCATTGATTTTATTGGTCATTTTACGAAACAGTTTCAGATTACGGACAGGGACCGCATTGGCAATCAGGCTCCGTTTGATTTTGATGTTTCGGTCAAGGATATTTATTCCGCAATTACAACAGGAGCAACGCTGGTGCTGGTTCCGAAGCGTCTGTTTGCACTTCCGCCGAAGCTTCTCGACTATCTCTGCGACAAAAAGGTTACAGTTATGGTCTGGGCTGTTTCTGCCCTGTGTCTGATCTCTTCCCTGAAGGGACTGAAATATAAGATCCCGGAAGATGCAAGACTGATCATGTTCAGCGGCGAAGTTATGCCGGTGAAGCAGATGCGCCTCTGGCAGCAGGCTCTGCCACAGACCGAATTTGTCAATCTGTACGGACCATCAGAGATTACCTGTAACTGTACCTGGTATCCGGTACAGAGGGAATTCCAGGATGGCGAAGTGATTCCGGCAGGTAAGGCATTCAATGGACGAACTGTATTTCTTCTTGATGATACCGGCGCAGAGATTACAGAACCTGGCAAAACAGGTGAGATCTGTGTTGCAGGAGAGTCTCTGGCAGATGGCTATTATCATAATGAAGAGGAGACTGCACGCAGATTTGTACAGGGAATCATTGCATCTACAGGAGAAACTGCAAGATATTACAAGACAGGTGACCTTGGTTACTACGGAGAGGATGAGAATCTGTATTTTGCAGGAAGAAAAGATTTCCAGATCAAACACATGGGACATCGTATCGAACTGGAAGAAATCGAGAGAGCCTTTGAGAAACTTGACGGAGTATCAAGATGCTGCTGTCTGTTTGACAAAAAACGCAACAAACTTCTGGGATTTTATACTGGCGACAGCGAGGAGAAAGAAGTTCATCAGGAACTGAAACGTTATCTCCCTGTATATATGATTCCGGCAAAGATCCGAAAGATCGACAAAATGCCTCTCAACAAAAATGGCAAGATTGACCGTAAATATCTTGCAGAGGAATGGAGCTGATGGAAATGCAGACAAACGAGCTCAAAAAAGCAGCAGAATTTGGAACACCGCTTTATGTGTTCCATGAAGAAGAGTTACAGGAAACAACCAGACGTTTTCAGAATACTCTTGGCAAAGTAGCAGGTCTCTGTTATGCGATGAAGGCAAATCCTTTCCTTGTAAAAGTGATGGAGCCTATCGTTGATCGTATTGAAGTATGTTCGATGGGAGAATTTGCAATCTGCGAGGAACAGGGAGTTGCCCCGGAGAAAATTCTGGTGTCCGGTGTACTCAAAAAAGCAGAAAAACTGAATGCAGTACTGGACAAATATGGGAATTCCTGTATGTACACAGCGGAATCTCTGCAGCAGTTTGAACTTCTTAAGAACTGGTCAGCGGAGCACAGGCAGGAAATTTCAGTGTTTCCGAGACTGACAAGCGGCAATCAGTTCGGAATGGATCAGAAGACGATCGAAGAGCTTATTGAAAATCGTCAGAACTATCCTTTCCTTAAGATCCGTGGGATTCACTATTTTTCCGGTACACAGAAACGTTCTGTCGGAAAGATCCAGAAGGAACTGGAGAAACTCGATGTTTTTCTTACTGAACTGAAGCAGAAATATGATTTTGAACCAGAAGAACTGGAGTATGGTCCGGGAATGCCGGTTCCTTATTTTGATCCATCCAAAGCAATCGGGGATGATGGTCTCCTAGAGCTGGTACAGACTCTGGAGCAGATGAACTTCTCCGGCAGGGTAACTCTCGAGATGGGAAGAGCCTTTGCAGCGGACTGTGGATATTATCTTACAAAGATCATGGATGTCAAATCAAGTGATGACAGAAATTACTGCATTACAGATGGGGGAATCCATCAGCTTAATTATGACGGACAGATCAGAGGAATGTATGAGCCACCAATGGAAGTTCTTGCCGAAGAGAGACAGGGAGAACAGAAGAACTGGACAATCTGCGGAAGCCTTTGTACTGTAAATGATATTATGGTACAGAAACTGCCGCTTACAGATCCGAAGCCGGGAGATGTTCTGGTATTTAAGAAGACAGGAGCTTACTCCTGCATGGAGGGCATGCTGCTGTTCTTGAGCCACAGCCTTCCGAAGATTATGCTGTATAATAATACAGATGGATTCAGACAGGTAAGAAAAGCATACAAAACCTATAAATGGAATATGGAGGAAAAATAATAATGGAAACTTTACTGGAAATTTTAAATGATATTGATGATACTGTAAACTGGGAAGATGAAACAGCCCTGATCGATGACCGTATTCTGGATTCTTTTGGAGTGATCAGCCTTATTTCTGAGCTGGAAGATCAGTTCGAAATTGAAATTGATGCATCTGAGATCGTTCCGGAAAACTTTAATTCCGCAGATGCTATGTGGAAAATGATCCAGAGATTACAGGAGAACTGATATGGCATTGGCATATCATACAGAGTTATATCTGTTTGTGTTTTTGCCGCTGGTAGTTCTTGTATATCATTTTTCATCACAAAAAATGCGCAGAGCAGTTCTGATCCTTGCAGGATATATGTTTTTCTGGTCCTTCAGCCAGTGGCTTGTGGGATATCTGATTGCGGTTTCAGGACTGGTCTACGGAGCAGGGCGCTGGATGGAGCAGCTCAAAGAAACCGGAAAAACCAGGTCAAAAGGGCTTCCCTCCAAAGAACGTTCTGCCGTAAAAAAACAGTACAAAGCAAAAGAAAAAAGAGTTCTTATAGCCGGGATTGTTATTTTACTTGGAATCCTGGCATATTTAAAGTACTGTAATTTTTTTATACAGAATATAAACAGAATCTTTGCAGCATCAGGAAGCGGCTTTCATCTGAACCCACAGAACCTTCTGATCCCGATAGGAATTTCTTTCTATACGCTGGAGGCAATTGGCTATATGGCAGATGTTTACTGGGGTAGGATCAAAGCAGAACATAATTTTGGCAAAGTAGCCCTTTTCCTGGGCTTTTTTCCGCAGATCATGGAGGGACCGATCAGCAGCTGGAATGATACAGCAGATGCACTCTGGGAGTGCAGACCGGTTCGAAGCGAAAATCTTACAAAGGGAATCATCCGTATTGCCTGGGGACTGTTCAAAAAAATTGTTGTGGCGGACAGACTTTCTGTTCTGGTAGCAGCGATTTATGACGATTATACCAGCTATCATGGTGTTATGATCGTGGTTGTCGCCATTGCATATACGCTTCAGCTTTATATGGAATTTTCCGGCTGTATGGATATCGTGATCGGCAGTGGCAACCTTTTTGGTGTGGATCTTCCGGAGAATTTCCGGCAGCCGTTTTTTGCCGGAAATGCATCTGAATTCTGGAGAAGATGGCATATTACACTTGGCGCATGGCTGAAAGCATATGTTTTTTATCCGGTTTCAGTTTCGGGGCTGGTCAAGAAATGGAACCACTTTGCGCGGAAACATGTTGGGAAATATCTGACCAAGATGGGAATCTTTGCAATGACTTTGTTCCCGGTATGGATGTGCAATGGTCTGTGGCATGGTGCACAGTGGAATTACATTCTTTATGGAATGTATTATTTTGTAATCCTTCTGGCAGGAGAAGCAGTTGCACCGGTCAGGGAGATGGTTCTTGAAAGATTTCATCTGGACTGTCACGCATTGTACTGGAGAGTGCCGCAGATCCTGAAAACCTGGATGATCATTTTTACAGGTGAAATGTTTTTCAGGGCAGAAGGTGCAGCAGCCGGATTTCACATGTTCCGAAGCATCTTTCAGGGGTTTGAACTACAGAAACTGTGGGATGGAACTCTTCTGGGAATGGGATTAAACGCCGCAGATTTTGCAGCTGTTGGTTTTGGAATTCTTATTGTCGCTGTGGCAGATATATTAAAAGAAAGGAAACTGCTGAACTGGGATAAACTGCAGGAGATGAAGCTTCCGGTACGCTGGATACTTTATTATGGACTGATTTTTGCAGTACTTCTGTTAGGTGCTTATGGTACAGGATATCAGCAGGTTGATTTGATTTATGCAGGATTTTAAACAGAAAATGAGAACTTTAAAGAAACCGGCAGTGTTTCTGGCAATTTTTCTCTGCCTGATTTTGATCCTGTCTGCTTTCTTTGTAAATATGGCAAAAAAACATCCGGAGTTTGTACAGTCAAGAAACAGACCCTGGCTTAATATTCAGAATGAAAAGAAAAACAGCATAGATGTTCTTGTTCTGGGAGACAGCGAAAGCTATACGACATTTTCACCGCTGGAGATCTGGAAACAGAATGGAATTGCTTCGTTTGTCTGCGGTCAGACCGGACAGGAAGTGGAAGAAACCTATTATATGCTCAGGAGAGCTCTGCGCACGCAGGAACCGAAGGTTGTTGTATTCGAAACGAACAGTATGTTTCAACCGCAGAATGCTGCAGAGGGGTTCAGTAAGACGATTGCACAGACAGTTAATTATTATTTTCCGGTGTTTCTGCTTCACAGCATGTGGCAGAACTGGCTTATGGGCCCGGAAAAACAGCAGGTTTACTATAAGGGGTTTGTTGTCCGGGATATTGTGGAGCCTTATGACGGCGGCAGATACATGGAAAAAACGGAGCGCAGAGAGTACATGTCCCGGGCTGTCCGCTCTTACATGGACAAAATGCTTGCAATGTGCAGAGAAAAAGGAATTTCGGTGATCCTGTATAGTGCACCGTCTCCGAATAACTATAATTATGCAAAGCATAATACACTGACAGATTATGCAGAGCAGAATGGTGCGGAATATCTTGATTTTAATCTGATGACAGAGGAATTAGGGATTGACTGGGAAAAAGACAGCCTTGATAATGGCGATCATCTGAATGTTCTCGGAGCAGAAAAACTGAGCCGGTATTTCGGAAGTTATCTGGAAGAACATTATGATCTTGAAGACCACCGCAAGGATCCAGAGTACAGTTCCTGGAACGAAGATGTGCAGAAATATCAGAATGCCGAAAAAAATGCAATCCGCAAAATAGAGGTTATTCTGGAATATCTGAGAAAAAAGAAACAAAAGTAAAACAGAAGGGCTGGTTTCAGTGAAACCAGTCCTTCATTACGTCAAAGATCTGAATCAGTTCCCCGTCTGAGATCACATAAGGAACCATGGAATACATATAGTTTAAGAAGGGTCTGCAGAAGACACCACGCTCATAAGCAAACTGCTGGAAGCCTTCCAGGGTCTTGGGATCGTGGACTTCGACGCAGGTACAGCCGCCCATGATGCGGACTTCTTTGATGCGCGGGTCAGAGAAATTTTCCATTTCCTGACGGGAGATCTGTTCGATATGCCGGATCTTGCTCATATAATCGTCACGTTCAAAGATCTCGATTCCCTTAAGTGCAACGGCGCAGGCAAGTGGATTTCCCATAAAGGTCGGACCGTGCATCAGGGCAAGGCGGTCATCGTCGCTGTAAAAAGCGTCAAAGACTTTGTGGTTTGCAACCGTGACAGCATGTCCGATATAACCGCCAGTCAGGGCTTTCCCGAGAACCAGGATGTCCGGAAGGACAAGGTCTGCCACAAAGCGGTTTCCGGTACGGCCAAATCCGGTCGCAACCTCGTCAAAGATCAGAAGCACATCATACTGATCACACAGTTCTCTGGCACGTTTCAGGAAAGAAATATTATACATCCGCATGCCGCCGGCACCCTGAAGGAGCGGTTCTACGATAAAGCAGTTCAGCCTGTCATGGTAAAGTTCAAATGCTTCCTCAAGCGCCGGGATCTCTGTCGGTATATGGACAACGCCTTCTTTTTTGTCAAAAGCGAAATGATAATCTTCGTCATCGCCGACTTCCATTGCCTTGAAGGTATCTCCGTGGTAGGCATGTTCCAGAGCCAGCACCAGGGGGCGTTTTCTTCCCTGATTGGTGTTGTACTGGAGAGCCATCTTGAGGGAAACTTCTACCGCAACGCTTCCGGAATCAGAAAAGAAGCAGTAGTCCAGGTCACCCGGAAGAAATTCCTGGAGCTTATCAGAAAGTTTTTCTACCGGCTCATGGGTGAGACCGCCGAGCATCACATGGCAGAAACGGTCAGCCTGTTCTTTGATGGCAGCGGTCAGTTCCGGGTGTTTGTAGCCGTGGATCATACACCACCAGGAAGAGATCGAATCGATCAGTTTCTGGTCTTTGGTGTAGAGATGCACGCCTTCTGCATCCAGGATCTTGTAAGGCTCTTTCATTGTTTTCATCTGTTCATAAGGATACCATATCATCTGATCTTCACCTCGTCATAAAGTGCACTCAGCACATCTGCATCTGTCTCAAGTTCTGTGGCATTGTCCTGTACCTTTGCAAGCACAGGAAGCCCTGTCATATGTTCACACATGAAAATATTATCTTCTTCCATGATGTTTCCCGGATGGTAATGATTAAAAATGATACCCTTAAGCGGAAGGTTGTGTGTCTTCATATATTCAAAAGTCAGGACAACACTGTTGATCGTGCCAAGACCGGCATCGGCGACAAGGATACTGGAAAGTCCAAATTCCCGGATCACATCTTCAAGCTGGATCTTGCGCTCATCAAAACAGAGAGGGCAGAGGATCCCACCGCTTCCTTCCATCGTGATGTAGTCATAGTTCTCAGCGACTTTCGTAAAACCTTCGTGGACAACAGCGAGGTCAACAGGATTTCCCTCCACGCGGGAGGCAAGGTGTGGTGACCAGGCATTTTCATATACATAAGGGCACATTTCGCCAAGCGGCTGTGAGATACCGGACATCTGCCGGACAAAAAGTGCATCGCCCGGGATCAGGCTTCCGTCTGGGCGGCGGTCATTTCCGCTCATGGCTGCCTTGTAATAGGCAGGATTCTTGCCCGCCTGTGCAAGTTTTTTTACGATCAGTCCGGCGATGAAGGTTTTGCCGATATCTGTACCAGTTCCGGTGAGAAAAATTGCTTTGCTCATTTTTATTTTACACTTCCTTCCAGTATTCAGGAGTCACGTCACGTCCCATGTCAGCGAGCATCTTGCGGTCACTTCGGATCGTCGCGCAGGCAACGGTGGTCAGCATGTTTCCGGTGATGGAAGCGGAGGCTCCGGCCTTGAATGCAGTTTCTCCGTCGTTGGTGAGAAGGGCGCGTCCGGCGGCGAGACGGATGTTTGCCTCCGGGTTGATATAGCGGAAGAAAGCGATCGTACGGAGGATATCCGGCTCAGAAAGTTCCGGGAGATGTTCCAGAGGCGTTCCCGGGATCGGCATCAGAGCATTGATCGGGATGGAGTCGATGCCAAGTTCAGCAAGGCTGATCGCCATATCCAGACGGTCTTCCCAGGTCTCACCCATGCCGATGATGCCGCCGGAGCAGGCGCACATGCCTTCGGCTTTGACTTTTTTGAGGGTTTCGATCTTCATGTCGTAAGTGTGTGTGGTGCAGATGTTCGGGAAATTTCTGCGGGAGGTCTCGATGTTGTGATGGTAGCTGGTCACGCCTGCCTCGTGAAGACGGTGAAGCTGTTCTGCGGAGATAAATCCCATGGAAGCGCAGAGGTCGATCTTGTATTCTTTATGCATGGTCTCATAGGCATGGATCGCCTGGTCGAATTCTTTTCCTGTCAGAGCTTTTCCGGCGGTGACGATGGAAAAACGGTCAACACCTTCGGACTCGTTCATCTTACAGGCTTCAAGGATTTTTTCCTCCGGAAGAAAATCATAAACTTCGCAGGAAGTGTGGTGGTGTGCGGACTGTGCACAGTATTTACAGTCTTCCGGGCATCTGCCGCTGCGTCCGTTGATGATCGAGCAGAGGTCTACTTTGTCTCCGATACAGGCCTTGCGGATGCGGTTTGCACCTTCGCATAATTCATCCAGATCACAGGTGAGAAAGAAGGAAAGATCATCCTCTCTTGTGATCCTGCGTCCGTCAATGATTTCCTGGGCTAAAGTAAGTGGGTTCATTTTGCTGTCTCCTCCGTATGTAATAAAGTTGTATTGGAATCAGAAAGGTACTGGATCACGACTGGACGGACACGTCTGGCAATGATGGCACCAAGGATGCTTAAAGCGATGTCACCAGGTACTGCAAGAAGGAAGCAGTAGAGGATGAGCGGCCAGATCCCGATCGGTGTGTTGATCACATAATTGCAGATCACGTAGTAGTAGATCATGCCGCAGGCATAGACGATCATAAGTCCCGCCAGGTTTGCGAGCAGGTAGCGGAAGATCGTCTTTTTCTTCAGATGTTCTGCGATACGTCCTGTCACGTAAGTTCCGAGACAGAATCCAATGATATAGCCAAAACTTGGTTTAAAGATATACCAGAGACCGCCGCCCTCAGAGAAGATCGGAAGCCCTGCAAGCCCCAGAAGCATGTAGGCAACGACAGAGATCGTTCCACGTTTCGAACCAAGCAGCAGCCCTGCAAGCATCGTAAACAGATACTGCAAAGTAAAAGGAACCACCGGCACCGGGATCTTGATAAAAGCCCCCGCCGCGATCAGCGCAGTAAAAAGACTGCAGTAGATTAAAGTTTTCGTCTTTGACATTTGTAAACCTCCAAAATCTTTATGGTTTACAATTTTAAAAGAAAGAGTACGAATTGTCAACTTAAAAAATTAAAAAGTTTACAATTGTAACAAAAAAGTATTTTTTACGCAAGGCTGGTCATATATCGAAAGAAAAACATAAAAAGCAAATGGTACCTTATGCGAGCAAATGTATTCACGCATCGGAAAATATGCTGCATGTCATATCCGATGCCAGATGGCCATTAAGAGAGAAATCAGGATTCAGTTTTGAAATGATTTTCCTTAAAGAAAGTCAGGATTTCGTAAAAAGTGGTCAAAATATGGCTGGTATTTTTCTGGAAAAGATATTATGATAAAATTCTAAGTTATATTTTACAGGAGAAAAGGTATGAGACCATCATTCAAAAGAACCATGTACGCCTGTTTCGTGGGATACATCGTGCAGGCAATCGTCAACAATTTTGTTCCATTGCTGTTCGTAACATTCCAGAAAAGCTACCAGATCCCGCTGTCAAAGATCACGCTGCTGATCACGATCAACTTTATGATCCAGCTTCTGATCGACCTTCTGTCAGCCGGATTTGTAGATAAGATCGGATATAAGGCATCGGTAACGATCGCGCATATCTGTTCGGCGATCGGTCTGTTTTTGCTGACGATCCTTCCGGAAGTCACGGCAGATCCGTTTACCGGCATTCTGATCGCAGTTGCGATCTACGCAATCGGCGGCGGACTTCTGGAGGTACTGATCAGCCCGATCATCGAGGCCTGCCCGACAGACAACAAAGAAAAAGCAATGAGCCTTCTGCATTCGTTTTATTGCTGGGGACATGTGGGAGTCGTTCTGATTTCCACGATCTTCTTCAGTACCTTCGGAATCGCAAACTGGAAGATCCTTGCACGCATCTGGGCGGTCATCCCGGTGCTCAATGGAATCATATTTCTGACTTCCCCGATCTATTCCCTGCATGAAGAAGGAGAGAAGGGACTTTCTATCAGAGAACTCTGCTCCATGAAGATCTTCTGGGTCGTGATGCTGATGATGACCTGTGCAGGAGCGAGTGAACAGGCAGTGAGCCAGTGGGCATCCACTTTTGCAGAAGAAGGACTGAAGGTCAGCAAGACGGTCGGAGACCTCGCGGGTCCGATGGCATTTGCAGTCCTGATGGGACTTGCAAGACTTCTTTATGGGAAATACGGAGAGAAGATCGATCTGAAACGTTTTATGACCTACAGCAGCATTCTCTGCGTGATCTCTTATCTCTGCATCGCTTTCGTTCCGGTTCCGATGCTCAGTCTCGTCGGCTGTGCTGTCTGCGGATTTTCCGTAGGGATTATGTGGCCGGGAACGTTCAGCATTGCGTCGGCATCCATCAGAGGCGGCGGTACCGCAATGTTTGCATTACTTGCTCTCGCAGGAGACCTCGGCTGCTCCGGCGGTCCGACACTTGCCGGTTTCGTATCCAGCAGTGTGGGTAATAATCTGAGGATGGGAATCTTCGCGGCGATCGTGTTCCCGGTGCTTCTGCTTATCGGGATTCAGATATGTAAGAAGAGTCAGAAGAATTAAAAAAAGTCTGGACATTCGAGATTTTATAAGTCTTGATGTCCAGACTTTTTTGATGCTGAAATATTACATAGAAGCAATCGCCTCACGTGCATGCTCCACAAACATCGCACGGATTCCCGGATATTCGCCAAGTCCCTTCAAAACAGGACAAACTTCAAATCCGGCTTCTTTAAACTGACAGACCCAGGAATCCGGGGAATCTCCAGCCATATCATTGTGTGCATGATCACCCGCCACGATCATAAACGGTGTCATATAGATCTTGGATGGCTGGAAAGCAGATACCTCTCTGACAAGATCCTGGATCGTTGGTTCTGCTTCCACTGTTCCGATAAAGACGTTGGAGTGTCCTGAAGTTTTAAACTTCTTATCCAGTCCTGCATAAACAACATTAACCTGATGCGTGGTTCCATGGCCCATAAGTACCAGGGCTTCCGGATCTTTCAGATCAGAAAATTCAGAATTTACAGCTTCGATCGCTTTCTGCTCATCCTCCGGTGAGGTCAGAAGAGGAGTACCGAATACAATTTTGTCAAAAGATTCTTTATAAGAAAGAACTTCTTCCTTCATAACATGATTCTCGATACCGTCCAGGATATGTGTCGGCTGCACAGCCACTTCCCGGATCCCGTCTGCGATCATCTGTTCCATGGCTTCTTTTACCGTAGGAACGATATAATTGTCCCTTTTCTTAAGAACAGAAATGATCATCTTGCTGGTCCATGCACGATAGATTCGATGATCGCCAAAAGCATCGGCAATATCCTGCTCGATCTTTTCTATGGTAGCTTTCCTGGAGGCTTCATAACTGGTTCCGAAGCTCACGACCAGGATCGCTTTATCTGTTTGCTGATTCATAAAATGCATTCTCCTAAAGGTTTATTTTCCGCGTATAAATGGATTATACAATACTGCGAAAAAAAGTTCAATTTTTTTCCAAAAACCTATTGACATTTCGGGTAAAAAGGAATAACATACTAAACATATCAAAGAGGTATGTTAATAAAAACAGACACGAATAAATAAGAAAACAGAAAGGCGGTAAACACCATGGCAAACATTTATAAAGGAACACTTGGACTGATCGGAAATACTCCACTTGTAGAAGTAACAAATGTAGAGAAGGAACTCGGACTGGAAGCAACCATCCTTGTGAAACTCGAGTACTTCAACCCGGCAGGAAGCGTCAAGGACAGAATCGCCAAAGCGATGATCGAGGATGCTGAAGCAAAAGGAATCCTCAAGGAAGGATCCGTGATCATCGAGCCGACATCCGGAAACACAGGAATCGGTCTTGCATCCATCGCAGCAGCGAAAGGATACAGAATCATCCTCACTATGCCGGAGACCATGAGTATTGAACGTAGAAACATCCTGAAAGCATACGGCGCAGAACTGGTTCTGACAGAGGGAGCCAAGGGAATGAAAGGTGCGATCGCCAAAGCAGACGAACTTGCCAAAGAAATCCCGAACAGCTACATCCCGGGACAGTTCGTAAACCCGGCAAACCCGGCAGCACACAAAGCAACCACAGGTCCTGAAATCTGGAACGACACAGACGGAAAGGTAGACATCTTCGTAGCCGGTGTCGGCACAGGCGGAACACTTACAGGAACAGGTGAATACCTCAAAGAACAGAACCCGGACATCAAGATCGTAGCAGTAGAGCCTGCAACTTCCCCGGTACTTTCCGAAGGAAAAGGCGGTCCGCACAAGATCCAGGGTATCGGAGCCGGATTCGTTCCGGAAGTCCTCAACACACAGGTTTATGATGAGATCATGCCGATCGACAACGAAGTATGCTTCACAACAGCGAAGCTTCTTGCCAAGAAAGAAGGCGTTCTCGTAGGTATCTCCTCAGGAGCAGCTCTCTACGCAGCGATCGAACTTGCCAAACGTCCGGAAAACAAAGGAAAGACGATCGTAGCACTTCTTCCGGATACAGGTGACAGATATTACTCAACAGCACTGTTTACAGAGTAAGAAATTTCATATACAATAGACAGTCGGAAGGAAGAGTTTCTTCCTTCCCCCACAAAAAATCAAAAAAACAGAAAAGAGGATCAGATTATTATGGGCGAAAAGATCACAAGAGAAAACAGAAAATTCAAATTTGAAACACTTCAGCTTCACGTAGGACAGGAACAGCCGGATCCGGTTACCGATGCAAGAGCAGTTCCGATCTACCAGACATCTTCTTATGTATTCCGTAACTGCGATCATGCAGCAGCTCGTTTCGGACTTGCAGATGCAGGTAACATCTACGGACGTCTGACAAACCCGACAGAGGACGTTTTTGAGAAGAGAATCGCAGCACTTGAAGGCGGTACAGCAGCACTTGCAGTAGCTTCCGGTGCAGCAGCAATTACATACACGATTGAGAACCTTGCACAGAACGGAGACCACATCGTAGCAGCAAAGAACATCTACGGTGGAACAACAAACCTTCTGGAGCATACCCTTCCGGCATATGGAATCACAACAACATTCGTAGACATCTTCAATCTTGAAGAAGTAGAGAATGCGATCCAGGACAACACCAAAGCACTTTACATCGAGACTCTTGGAAACCCGAACTCTGACGTTGTTGATGTTGAAGCTTGCGCTGAGATCGCTCACAGACATCAGATCCCGCTCGTTGTAGATAACACATTCGCAACACCATACCTTGTAAGACCGATCGAGTACGGTGCAGACATCGTTGTTCATTCCGCAACCAAATTCATCGGAGGACATGGAACAACAATCGGTGGTGTCATCGTAGAAGGTGGCAAATTCGACTGGGAAGCTTCCGGTAAATTCCCGTCCCTGACAGAGCCAAACCCGAGCTACCATGGAATTAGCTTCACAAAAGCATGCGGACCGGCTGCATTTGTTACAAAGATCCGTGCGATCCTTCTTCGTGACACAGGTGCAACGATCTCTCCAGTAAGCTCCTTCATCTTCCTTCAGGGTCTTGAGACACTGTCCCTGCGTGTAGAGCGTCATGTAGAGAACGCACTCAAAGTTGTTCAGTACCTGAACAATCACCCAATGGTAGAGAAAGTACATCATCCGTCCGTAACAGATGATGAGAGCCAGAAAGCTCTGTATGCAAAATACTTCCCGAATGGCGGTGGATCTATCTTCACATTCGAGATCAAGGGAGATGCACAGACAGCCAAAGACTTTATCGACAACCTGGAACTGTTCTCTCTGCTTGCAAACGTAGCAGATGTTAAATCACTGGTTATCCATCCGGCAACCACCACCCACAGCCAGTGCACAGAAGAAGAGCTTCTGGATCAGGGTATCAAACCGAACACGATCCGTCTTTCCATCGGAACGGAAAACATCGACGATATCATCCAGGATCTGGACGAAGCTTTCAAGGCAATCCAGTAATTGAAATTTTGCAAAAAAACCAGATATGGTCTCACTGCGCTGATGGACCTGGCTGCACAGCCGTCCAGCACACCGGTAGCCCTGAAAACCATAGCTGAGAGAAATGACATTTCTCTGCAGTTTCTGGAACACATATTTGCCTCGTTCCGCAGAACAGGCATAGTAAAAAGTGTCAAAGGCTCCCAGGGAGGATATAATCTGGCGAAGGCTGCTGACGAGATCACTGTTGCATCCGTGGTGGAAGCTCTCGAAGGAAGCTACCACCTCGAAGATGAGGATGTTGTGGCGGAAAACAGCTATAAAGGAATCTCAGATACGATTCAGAAGCTGGTGGTGGATACCGTCAATCAGGAACTCGATCAGATTCTGTCAAACTTGACTTTGGCACAAATGAGCGGATATTATTCCGATCATTACGAAAAACAGGAAATGTACTATATCTGAAAAACTCTGGAGGTTTGAGGCGATGCCCTGGCCTCCGGTTTTTTTTATCGACTTCAAGAGGAAATACACATATGTCTATCAAAAAGATCGCAGAAAAAGCAGGAGTATCTATCTCAACCGTTTCCAGAATCCTTAACCGTCCTGACTACAAATGTTCGATTCCCGGCCTTCGGGAAAAAGTCTGGGCGATCGCCATGGAAATGAATTACGTCCCAAACGAGGCGGCAAGAAATCTCAAAAAAGGCAGGCAGTCCAGAGACAGCCGGATCTGGTACGTCAATGTACTGATGACAAGAACTGATGAGTCAAGGACGGATCCTTTTTTCACAGAGCTTCTCCGCGTGGTGGAGAGCGAGATCCACGAGCACAACTGCATCCTCTCCAAAGTCTGGTATATGCCGCTTTTTTCCGATGACCGAAAATGCCGGCGGGAAAATCTTGACCAGATCATCCAGGGAATGTATACTGAGACGGAGGGAAAACAGGACGGCTTGATCGTGATCGGCCGATGCAATCTTGTGGCCCTTAAGAAACTAAATCAGAAATACCGGAGCGTAGTGTCAGTCAACCGTAATTCCACCAATTATGAGGTGGATGAAGTGTTGTGTGACGGCAGAAAGATCGCGGCGATGGCAGTGGAGCATCTGATCTCACTGGGGCACCGGAATATCGGGTATGTCGGAAACTGTCGAAACGAGGACCGTTACAATGGCTATCTGGACACTCTTAAGAGAAATAACCTGGATGTGATCCCGGAGTATGTCGTGGAGACGAACCAGACAGAGAAGGAAGGCTACGAAGCGATGGAGCAGTTTCTTAAGTCTGACGACTGTCCGACAGGAATCTACTGCGCCAATGACATTACGGCTGTCGGAATGCTGAAATATCTGGGACGCTGCAGGAATCTTTATTTTACGCCGTCGATCATAGCGAGTGACGATATCGAGGAAGCGCAGTACACGAAGCCGATGCTGACAACTGTAGGACTTCCGAAGGAAGAGATGGGGAAATTTGCCCTCTACCTTCTTCTCGACCGCATGAAAGGCGGACACAGCGGTGTCGTGCGTATGGAACTTTCCGGTCACCTGATGATCCGGAACAGCTGCTCCCACGTTTCCGAGAGCACCTGGAGCGATTACTGTATATAAGAAATTTTTTATTAAGGAAGAAGCATATGTGTATTAGAACGATTGAAGAATTACAGGAAGATACAAGGGAAAAACAGATCATAGACATCCGTGACAAGGCAGATTTTGACAAGGAAACCTATCCGGGGGCTGTCAACATCTACTGGGAAGAATTAGAAGAGCATATGGACGAGATCCGCAAGGACTGTCCGGTTTATCTGCTCTGTTATACCGGGCAGAAGAGTGAGGAAATTGCGCAGGAACTGAATGAACAGGGGTATGAAGTATACAGCATCAAGAACGGCTACCGCGCATGGCTCAAGATCAAACTCAGCAAAATGATGGCGGATCACAATGCGGCAGAACAGCGCACAAAGGACATCGAGCGCAGCATCATCAAGAAATTCCGCAAGCCGATCTGGAGGAGATTTACCAAGGCGATCCGTGAGTACGAGCTTGTGCAGGACGGAGACAAGATCGCAGTCTGTATCTCAGGCGGCAAGGACTCCATGCTGATGGCGAAGCTGTTTCAGGAGCTTTCCCGCCACGGCAAGAAGAACTTTGAGGTTGTTTTCCTGGTAATGAACCCGGGCTATAATGAAATCAATTATCAGACGATCAAGGATAATGCAAAGATCCTGAATGTGCCGATCACAGTTTTTGAGTCGGATATTTTTAATATCGTTGCAGCAGAAGAACAGTCACCATGCTATCTCTGCGCGAGAATGAGAAGAGGTTATCTCTACAGCAAAGCCAAAGAACTGGGCTGCAACAAGATCGCGCTCGGACACCACTATGATGATGTCATCGAGACGATCCTGATGGGAATGCTCTATGGCGCACAGGTCCAGACCATGATGCCGAAGCTTCACAGTACGAACTTTGAGGGAATGGAGCTGATCCGCCCGCTGTATCTGATCCGTGAGGCAGATATCATTCACTGGGCGAATTACAATGACCTTCATTTCATCCAGTGTGCATGCCGCTTTACAGAGCACTGTGCATCCTGCGGCGGTACTGAGAAGGGCTCCAAGCGTGCGGAGATCAAGGAACTGATCCATGAACTTGCCAAGAAGGATCCGGTCATTGAATATAATATTTTCCGAAGCGTGGAGAATGTCAACCTGAATACCGTCATCGGATACAAGCAGGATGGCGTGAGACACAATTTCCTTGACACTTACGATGAACAGAAATAAAAATATAAAATAAAAAAGACCATCAATACAGACTGCTGTAACTCCTGGCGTACAGGGGAACAGGTGCTGTGTTGGCGGTCTTTTTTGCTGCTTGATCAATGCCCGACCAGTGCCGGAGAAACATCTGTGCAAACGTTTTCTAAAAAACATATTTAAAAAGTATGTTTATTGGTATATAATGCCTTTAACGTAAAAAAAGAAAACAACAGGGAGTGGCAGAAATGACAAAGAAAAAACTGAGAAGCCTGTGTCTGGCAGCAGTACTTGGAATTGCAGTTTTTACCGGAGTCTGTTCCTACGATGCAGGGGCAGGATCCGATGTACATATTATCAATGTTTCCTACGATCCAACGAGGGAACTGTATGAATCTTATAACAAGATCTTTCAGGAACACTGGAAGGAAGAGACCGGTCAGGATGTGGACGTGATCCAGTCCCACGGCGGTTCCGGCAAACAGGCACTGGAAGTCATCAACGGCCTGCAGGCAGATGTGGTGACACTGGCACTGGAATATGATATCAATGCGATCCAGGATGCAGGAATGATCGATGAAGGATGGAAAGAAGAACTTCCGGACGACAGTGCTCCCTACACTTCCACGATCGTATTTCTGGTAAGAAAAGGCAATCCGAAAAATATTCAGGACTGGGATGATCTGATCCGTGACGATGTTGATGTGATCACACCAAACCCGAAGACTTCCGGTGGAGCCCGCTGGAACTATCTGGCAGCCTGGGCATATGCACAGAAAGCTTATAATAACCAGGAAGACAAGATGGAAGAATTTATCAAAAAATTATACCAGAATGTACTTGTTCTGGATTCCGGTGCAAGAAGCGCGACCACTTCCTTCGTGGAGAACGGACAGGGAGATGTCCTGATCGCCTGGGAAAATGAAGCATTTCTTTCTGTACAGGATGATCCGGATGAATTTGAGATCATCAACCCGAGCATCAGTGTACTGGCACAGCCGTCTGTGGCAGTGGTCGACGAAGTGGCAGAGAACCGCGGCACAGAGGACATCGCAAAAGAATATCTGAACTATCTTTATTCCGGCGATGCACAGAGGATCGCGGCAGAAAATTATTACCGCCCGGTCAACGAGGAGATCCTGAAGGAATACAGCGATGTGTTTGACCTTACGATGGAGTTAAAAACGATCGATGATTTTGGCGGCTGGCAGGAAGTGCAGGAGAAACATTTTGCAGACGGCGGGATCTTTGATCAGATCTACGGCAACTAAAATACGAGGTGAACGATTATGAAAAAAAGCAAAAAAAGAGTAATTCCGGGATTCGGACTGACCATGGGTGTGACGATCACCATGCTCAGTATCGTGGTTCTGATCCCGCTGGCTTCTCTTGTTGTGTATTCTTCGCAGCTTGGGATGAGAGAATTTTTTGAGGTCATTACAAGAAAGAGAGTCCTGTCCAGTTTCTATGTCAGCTTTATCACCGCACTGGGCGCATCCCTTGTCAACGCCATGATGGGACTGATCCTTGCGTGGGTTCTGGTACGCTATGAATTCCCGGGCAAACGGATCATGGACGGTATGATCGAACTTCCATTCGCGCTGCCGACCGCAGTTGCCGGCATCTCTTTGACTTCCCTGACATCAGACCAGGGACTCATCGGAAGTTTTTTTGCAAAATTCGGCATCAAGATCGCCTACACGAAACTTGGGATCACATTTGCACTGATCTTTGTAGGAATTCCGTTTGTCGCAAGAGCAGTGCAGCCAGTCCTTGAAAAGCTGGACGGTTCTTATGAAGAAGCAGCAAGAGTCATGGGTGCGAAGCCTGGATATATTTTTCGAAGAGTCATTCTTCCGGAACTTCTTCCTCCGCTTCTTACCGGTACAGGACTGGCGTTCGGACGCTGCCTTGGAGAATACGGAAGCGTTGTATTTATCGCAGGAAACAGACCTTACGAGACTGAGATCACACCACTCATCATCATGTCAGAACTTCAGGAATTCGATTACAAAAGCGCAACTTCGATCGCTCTCGTCATGCTGATCGCATCGTTCCTCATCCTGTTTCTGATGAATCTGATGCAGGCACGCAATTCAAAAAGACTGAGAGGAGGCAACGTCTGATGAAAAACAGAGAAAATGAATCAAAGATCGTAAAATATCTTCTGATCGGGATCAGCGTTTTATTTCTTTTTGTGATGCTGGTACTCCCGCTGTTTGTCGTAGTCACAGAAGCTCTCAAAAAAGGCTGGGAAGTCTATGTAGAAGCGGTGACAGACTCCTATACGATCGCCGCATTGATGCTGACACTGAAAGCAACCGTGATCGCAGTCGTATGCAACACCGTTCTTGGATTATGTGCAGCCTGGGCAGTCACGAGATTTCAGTTTAAGGGCAAAAAACTGCTCACGACTCTGATCGATGTTCCGGTCACAGTCTCACCAATCATTGCCGGTCTTATCTACCTTCTGATCTTTGGAAAACAGAGCATCCTTTATCCGTATCTGCAGAAGGCGAATATCCAGATCGTCTTTGCAGTTCCAGGTATCGTTCTTGCAACGGTATTTGTTACTTTTCCATTTGTGTTCCGTGAGCTTCTTCCTGTACTGGAATCCATTGGAACAGATGAAGAAGAGGCGGCCGCACTGATGGGCGCGAAAGGCTGGACGATTTTTTCCAAAATTACATTTCCACATATCAAATGGGCACTCCTGTATGGAATCGTATTATGTACAGCGAGAGCAATGGGAGAGTTCGGAGCGGTTTCCGTTCTGTCAGGACATCTTCGCGGCCTGACCAACACACTGCCGCTACATGTGGAGATCTTATTCAATGAATTTCAGTATGTGCCGGCATTTGCGGTATCTTCGATCCTGGTGATCATGGCGGTGATCCTTCTGATCATCCGCAGCGTGATGGAGCACAGAGGAAAAAAAGAGGGGGAAGTCTAAATGTACGTCGAATTAAAGGATATCAACAAAACTTTTGGAGATTATAAAGCATCCGACCATGTTTCTTTTGGAATCGAGAAAGGAAAACTGATCGGTCTTCTGGGTCCGAGTGGAAGTGGAAAGACCACGATCCTGCGTATGATCGCAGGTCTGGAGCAGCCGGACAGCGGCGAGATCATCATTGATGGAAAAGTAGTCAACGACATTCCGGCAAGTGAGCGCGGGATCGGATTCGTATTCCAGAGTTATGCGCTGTTCCGCTATATGACCGTATACGACAACGTTGCTTTTGGCCTGAAAGTCCAGAAAGCAGACAAAAAATACATCAAAAGCAGAGTTATGGAACTGATCGAGCTGGTAGGCCTTAAGGGTCTGGAAAAAAGATATCCAAGCCAGCTTTCCGGTGGGCAGAGACAGAGAGTTGCTTTTGCGAGAGCACTTGCTCCGAATCCGCAGCTTCTCCTCCTCGATGAGCCATTTGCGGCGATCGATGCCAAGATCCGTCAGGAACTCCGTACCTGGCTCAAAGATATGATCGAACAGCTGGGGATTACCAGTATCTTCGTGACGCATGACCAGGATGAGGCGATCGAGGTGGCAGATGAGATCATCATCACAAACAGAGGCCACATCGAACAGAAGGGAAGCCCGGTCGAGGTATATCAGAGTCCGGAAACTGCATTCAGCGCATCTTTCTTCGGACAGGCAGCTGTTGTAAAAGATTATCAGATGTTCAAATATTTTGAGGACATTCCAGGGGCCGAATACGCGATCATCCGTCCGGAGTTTGTCAAAGTCACCAGAAAGACAGAGGTACAGAAGTACAAAAGCTCCGCATCCGGGGCAGAAGTCGAACGAGTGGCTTTCCGTGGAAGCTATTTTGAGCTGGAAGTGAAAGTCGGAGATGTTACGCTGACGGCAAAACGAGGCCTGGATGAGCCAATGGTGCGCCAGGGCGAAAAAGTCGACGTGTTCGTGCAGAGGCTTTTTGTGATAAAAGAAAACAAGGTTTACTCACTGGAAAACAGCTCTACAAGAGAAGATTATCTTGTAATCTGATGGGATATCGCTTGAAATCCCTATAACCTTGTGGTATAATAGGTATATGGAGGGATTTACATGAAAATTTCAACAAGAGGACGCTATGCGATCCGCGTCATGCTGGATCTTGCAGAGCATAATACAGGAGAATATATTCCGTTAATGGACATTGCGAAGAGACAGGAGATCTCAGAGAAATATCTGGAATCGATAGTTTCCGTATTAAGCAAACAGAAATTTGTCAAGGCACTCAGAGGCAAGGGCGGCGGTTATCGTCTCGCCAGGACACCTTCTGAGTATACGATTGGGAGCATCTTAAGGATTACAGAGGGATCCATGGCACCGGTTGCCTGTCTGGATGATCATCCGAACCAGTGCGAGAGAGCTGCCACCTGTAAGACACTTCAGATGTGGGAGGGCTTTTATAAGCTGATCAATGAATATTTTGACGGAATCACACTGGAGGATCTTCTGGAACAGAATTCAAACATGGGAGATTACGTGATCTGACAGCCACTCTGTGGCATAAGGCAGCAGAACATATCAAAAAAGCAAGATGTGTTCTGCTGCCTTTTTTGATATGTTCCGAAAGCTGAAAATAGAAAAATGAAAAAATTTGGAAAAAACATACATTACCTATTGACATGGTATGTTTATGGGTATATAGTAATACCATCAAAACAGCAAAGGAAAACAAAGGAGCACAGGAATGAAAGAATACGGTTTTAACACAACTTTGCTTCATGGAAGCGAGGACAGCAATCCTCACGGCGCGACACAGGTTCCGATCTACCAGTCCAGTGCATTCCGTCACGATACAGCAGAGGAGCTGGAGAAGATCTTCGCAAACAAATGCGCAGGCTACTCCTACACGAGGATCAACAATCCGACGATCGAATCCTTCGAGAAGCGGATGACGAAACTGGAAGGTGGAGTCGGAAGTGTAGCGTGTTCCTCCGGAATGGCAGCACTGACCATGGCACTGATGAACATTCTTCGAAATGGTGATCATGTTGTGGCAGCGGCAGGACTTTACGGTGGAACGGTAGAACTTCTGGATGAGCTTAAGGCATACGGGATCACCACAACCTATGTTAAGGAAAACACCCCGGATGCTTTTGAAAAGGCGATCATGCCTGAGACCAGAGCCGTTTTTGCAGAGACGATCGGCAATCCGAAGCTGGATGTCACAGACATCGAGGGAGTGGCAGAGATCGCACATAAGCATGGACTTCCGTTTCTGGTTGACAACACCGTTGCAACCCCATATCTGATCCAGCCATTACGCCTCGGAGCGGATGTTGTGATTCATTCCTCATCCAAATACATAAACGGAAGCAGTGATGCGATCAGCGGAGTTCTGGTGAGCGGAGGCAAGTTTAAATGGGACCCGGAGAAATATCCGGCGATGGCAGAATTTAAGAAGTTCGGACCATTTGCCTATCTTGCAAAACTGCGGAACGGACTTTTTCGAAGCATGGGAGCCTGTCTTGCACCGCAGAATGCTTTTCTTAACAATCTGGGACTTGAAACCCTGGGACTTCGAATGCAGCGTCACTGTAGTAACGCCATGGAGCTGGCGGAGTTCCTGAACGGATTAGGACATGGCATCACCGTTTCCTATCCGGGACTTGAGGAACATCCATATCATGAGATCGCGGCGAAACAGTTCCATGGTGGGTTTGGAGCGATCATTACCTTAAGAACAGGAAGCAAGGAGAGAGCTTTCCAGATCTTAAACGAACTAAAACTTCCCTGGCTGGTATCCAATATCGGAGACACCAAGACACTGGTGATCCACCCGTCAAGCACCATCGCAGCACACCTTTCCAATGAAGAAAAAGAGCTTTCCGGTGTGTACGATGACATGATCCGGCTCAGTGTGGGAATTGAAGATATCGAGGACTTAAAGGAAGATTTCAGACGAGTGATAGAAGGAGAATAAAATGGCAAAAGTAGATTACGCAACATTAAAAAAAGGCGGTTTCATGCGCCAGAAACAGAAAAACAACTTTTCCCTGCGTCTTGCCTGTGTCGGTGGAACACTGACAGCAGAGAACCTCAAGAAGATCGCAGAGGTAGCTGAGAAATACGGTGATGGATACGTACATCTCACTTCCAGACAGGGAGTTGAGATCCCGTTCATCAAATTAAACGACATCGATGATGTGACAGCAGATCTTGCCACAGGCGGATGTAAACCAGGTGTCTGCGGACCGAGAGTAAGAACGGTAACAGCATGTCAGGGCAATGCAGTCTGTCCAAGCGGAAATATCAACAGCTACGACATCGCTGTTAAGTTAAATGAGAGATATTTCGGAAGGGAACTTCCTCATAAATTCAAATTCGGCGTAACCGGATGCCAGAACAACTGTCTCAAAGCCGAAGAAAACGATGTAGGAATCAAAGGAGCCGCACAGGTTACCTGGCAGGAAGATGCATGTATCCATTGCGGTGTCTGTGAAAAAGCCTGCCGCGAGGAAGCGATTTCCTTCAAGGACGACAAACTTGTGATCGATACCGACAAATGCAACTACTGCGGACGTTGTGCAAAATCCTGTCCGGTAGATGCATGGGATGTAAATGAAGCGTTCCTTGTATCATTTGGAGGTACTTTTGGAAACCATATCAGCAAAGGACAGGAATTCCTGCCACTGATCACTTCCGAAGAACAGCTCTTCCGCGTGACAGATGCAGCAATCCAGTTCTTCGGAGATCACGCAAAACCAGGTGAAAGATTCAAATTCACGATCGACAGAGTTGGAGAAGGTAAACTGTACGAAGTACTGAAAGGAGCTTACGATGGCTGATTATAAAATTGATGATACCGTAGATATTACAGATGTTGTGTGCCCGGTGACCTTTGTCAAGGCAAAAGTGGCACTGGAAGAACTCGATGACGGACAGATCCTCGCCGTCCGTATGAACAACGGCGAACCGGTACAGAACGTACCGCGAAGCATCAAAGAAGAAGGACATCAGATCCTGAAGCTCACCGACAACGGCGACGATACCTTCACTCTGATCGTCAGGAAAGTAGAGGACGAATGATATGGCACTCAGGATCAACGCAGAAAACTTCGAAGAAAAAGTATTAAAGGCAGACAAACCAGTCCTCGTAGACTTCTACTCCGACACCTGCATCCCATGCAAACAAATGGCCTGCATCCTCGGAGACCTCGAAGACGAAAACGAAGACGCCCTTTACATCTATAAAGTCAACGTCAACTACGACAAAGCACTCGCCGAACAATACAAAGTCATGTCCGCTCCAACCGTCATCTGTTTCGTAAACGGCGAACAGAAAGGCAAAATAGTCGGGCTCAAAGAACCAGAAGAGATTGAAGCTTTGTTTGAAGATTATATCTAATTATCATTTCACAATTATATAACTTTGATTTGATAATTAAATTCATAAATTTTGTTATAATAAAGGAGATAAGAATCATGTTTATCAAAGTAGCAGGAGAAAAGAAAGAATATCCAGAAGGACTTACCGTAAAAGAGTTAATTGAGAAAGAGGATGTGGAAACACCTCAGTATGTAACCGTAACCATCAACGACGAATTCGTAGAAAGCGGAGCTTTCGAGACAACAGAAGTCAAAGACGGCGACGAAATCGAATTCCTGTACTTCATGGGAGGAGGCGCAAGATAATGGCATTCACAAACGAACAGTTAGAACGCTATTCCCGCCACATCATCCTCAAAGAGGTTGGTGCAAAGGGACAGAAAAAACTCCTGAACGCCAGCGTCCTCATCATCGGAGCAGGCGGACTGGGAGCACCGGCAGCCATGTATCTCGCAGCAGCCGGCGTAGGAACCATCGGAATCGCAGATGCCGATGAGGTAGACCTCTCAAACCTTCAGAGACAGGTCATCCACACAACAGCCGACCTCGGCAAAGCCAAAGTAAAATCCGCCAAAGAAACCATGCAGGCGATCAATCCAGATGTCAAAGTCAATACATACCGCAAATTCATCACATCCGAGAACATCATGGATATCATCAAAGACTACGACTTCATCATTGACGGAACCGACAATTTCCCGGCAAAATTCCTGATCAACGATGCATGTGTCATGGCAGGAAAACCATTCTCCCACGCAGGGATCATCCGCTTCAAAGGCCAGCTCATGACCTACGTCCCAGGAGAAGGACCATGCTACAGATGCGTCTTCAAAGATCCGCCGCCGAAGGATGCAGTCCCAACCTGTAAACAGGCAGGCGTCATCGGAGCCATGGGCGGAGTCATCGGAAGCCTCCAGGCAATGGAAGCAGTCAAATACATCATCGGCAAAGGAGACCTCCTCACAGGAAGACTCCTCACCTACGATGCCCTGACTATGACTTTCCGTACAATTAAACTGCCGAAAAACCATGATTGTCCGGTATGTGGTGATCATCCTACCATTACTAAATTAATCGACTACGAGCAGGTTGAGTGTGACATGCACTAAAACTGAATTAGTGAAATTGGCATTAGTCGAATATGTCAAAGAGCAATGGTCGTTCCCCATGCGGGAACGTGGATTGAAATATAAGGGGATGATCTGAGACGGCCGGTTCTTAGTGACCGTATTGTGACCGATACACTGTGGACGTAGTACACAGTGTATCCGTTGCCAGTCGAAGTCAGCGAGAGCGTGTCCCCGTTGAACTGTTTATTCATACACGTCAGAGAACAATATCGAGGAGCCCCCATTATGAAATTATATATAAAAAAATCAGACTACAACACCATCCTGGACCACTGCACTGCCGGCCTCCCAAATGAATCCTGCGGCCTCCTCGCGGGAACCAAAGAATCCGAGGAGATCACCGTCACCAAAGTCTACCTCCTCACAAACGTAGACGTCAGCAGAGAACACTTCTCCATGGATCCAAAAGAACAGCTTGCAGCACTCAAAGACGCCAGAGCCAACGGATACAAGATCATCGGAAACTTCCATTCCCATCCGGAATCCCCATCCCGCCCATCCGAAGAAGACAAACGCCTGGCATTTGACCCGACCATCGAATACCTCATCCTCTCCCTTATGGAAGAAGGAAACCCGGTACTCAAAGCATTCGGAATCGACAAAGAAAAAAACGTAACGATCCACGAGATCGAGATCACAGAATAAAGTCAGGAAGAAAAAAACATGAGCAGACCCTTACAGGTAAAACACTTACATACAGATGTCCTGATCATAGGCGGCGGTACCGCAGGCTGCTACGCAGCACTCACCATCAGCAGAAATTCTGACGCTTCCGTTCTCGTCGCAGAAAAAGCGAACATCAAACGAAGCGGCTGCCTCGCAGCAGGTGTCAACGCGATCAACGCCTACATCGTTAAAGGCCGCAAGCCACAGGACTACGTAGATTACGCAACCAAAGATGCGGCAGGAATCGTCAGAAACGACCTCCTTCTGACAGCCGCAGAAGAATTTAATGAAGTAACGGCAGATATGGAAAAACTGGGTCTCGTGATTCTCAAAGATGAAAACGGAGACTACGTGGCAAGAGGAAACCGTAACATTAAGATCAATGGCGAAAACTTCAAACCACTCCTCGCAGATGCCGTATACAAAAGCAAAAATGTAGATGTCCTCAATTACGTAAACATCACAGACCTTCTCACAGAAAACGGAAACGTTTACGGAGCTGTCGGTTTTTCCATCATGGAAGAAACAGCCTATGTGATCCATGCAAAAGCAGTCCTGATCGTAACAGGAGGAGCAGCCGGCCTCTACAAACCAAACAACCCGGGATTTTCCAGACATAAAATGTGGTATCCGCCATTCAACACAGGAGCCGGATACGCGATGGGAATCCGTTCCGGTGCAGAGATGACAACCTTTGAGATGCGTTTTATTGCACTCCGCTGCAAAGATACGATCGCTCCGACAGGAACTATCGCACAGGGCGTGCAGGCAAAGCAGGTCAACTCCAAAGGCGAAGTCTATGAGCACATTTACGGTCTGACTACCAGCCAGCGTGTATATGGAACTGTCAAAGAAAATCAGCTTGGGCATGGCCCTTGTTATCTCAAGACCTCCGGTATCACATCCGATCAGGATCAGGATCTTCTCAAAGCATACCTGAATATGGCACCGAGCCAGACCCTCAAATGGATCGAGAGCGGTAAGATGCCAAGCGAACAGGACGTAGAGATCCAGGGAACCGAGCCGTACATCGTAGGCGGTCATACAGCCAGCGGTTTCTGGGTAGATACCAGAAGAGAAACCACCATTCACGGACTTTATGCAGCCGGTGATGTGGCAGGCGGATGTCCTCAGAAATATGTGACCGGTGCTCTGGCAGAGGGCAAGATCGCCTCTCTCGCGATCATCGAACAGTTAAAAGATGATCATAACGAAGAAACATCCGAAATCGAAAAACAGGCACAGACGATCATTAAAGATTACGAAAAGATCCGCAAGGCACAGAACGGTCTGTTTACCATCGACGAACTGGAAGAAGCCATGCAGAAAGTCATGGACGAATACGCAGGCGGAATCGCCAGCAACTATCAGTTCAATGAGAAAAAGCTGGATCTTGCAGAAGAAAAGATTGTAAGACTGAGTGAACTTGCCGATCAGGTCGGTGCAGAAGATATGCATGAACTTCTTTTTGCATACGAATTAAAAGAAAGACTTCTCGTCTGTCAGGTGCTGATCGAACACCTCAGAAACAGAAAAGAAACCAGATGGCATTCTTTCAATGAGAATCTCGATCATCCGGAAACAGACCAGAATTTTGAAAAATACGTAAATTCCAGAATGGAAGACGGCAAGATCCGCATTCTGTTCAGGGATCTGGTAAAGGGGGATACTTATGAGCATACGAATTCGTGAAGACCGATGTGTCGGCTGCGGTAAATGTCAGGAAGTATGTCCTGGCACTCTGATCCAGATCAAAGACAAAAAAGCGGTCATGAAATACCCGAAGAACTGCTGGGGCTGCGTTTCCTGCGTAAAGGAATGTAAGATGGGAGCCATTGAATTTTATCTTGGCGCAGACATCGGCGGCATGGGTGGAACCATGAACGTTACCCAGAAAGGTGATCTCCTCAACTGGAACATCACCAGATCTGACGGCAGTGAACTGGTCATCAGCGTTGACCGGCGAAATTCCAATAAATATTAGTACAGGAGTAGAACTATGAGCGGATTATCACATTTAGATGAACTGGAAGCAGAAGCAATATATATCATCCGGGAAGTGGCAGCAGAGTGCGAAAAACCTGTTATGCTTTATTCCATCGGAAAAGACAGCTCAGTGATGCTTCATCTCGCACTGAAAGCCTTTTATCCGGAAAAACCACCTTTCCCGTTTTTACATGTAAACACAACCTGGAAATTCCGGGAAATGATCGAATTTCGTGACAAGACAGCCAAAGATCTTGGAATCGAGATGCTGGAATATATCAATGAGGACGGTGTGAAGCAGGGAATCAATCCTTTTGACAACGGATCCGCTTATACCGATATCATGAAGACACAGGCTCTGAAACAGGCTCTCAATAAATACGGATTTACCGCAGCATTCGGAGGCGGTCGTCGTGATGAGGAGAAGAGCCGTGCCAAAGAGAGGATCTTTTCTTTCCGTAATGAAAACCACGCCTGGGATCCGAAGAACCAGAGACCGGAGATGTGGAAACTTTACAATACAGAGATCAACAAAGGCGAGAGCATCCGTGTTTTCCCAATCTCCAACTGGACAGAGAAAGATATCTGGCAGTACATAAAAAGAGAAAATATTCCGATCGTACCTCTTTACTTTGCAAAAGAGCGTCCGGTAGTATATCGTGACGGAAATATCATCATGGTAGATGATGACCGTATGCGTCTGAAACCTGGCGAGAAACCGGAAATGAAAAAAGTTCGTTTCCGTACCCTGGGATGTTATCCTCTGACCGGTGGTATTCTTTCTGATGCAGATACACTCGATGCGATCATCGATGAGACATTAAGTTCTGTAGAATCTGAAAGAACCAGCCGAATCATTGATTCTGACGGTGGTGCAGCCAGCATGGAAAAGAGAAAGAGAGAGGGGTACTTCTAGATGAGCGGTTTACTGAAATTTATTACCTGCGGAAGTGTGGACGATGGAAAATCCACACTGATCGGACATATACTTTACGATTCCAAACTGCTTTATGCAGACCAGGAAAAAGCCCTGATCCTCGACAGTAAGGTAGGATCCAGAGGCGGCGCGATCGACTATTCACTTCTTCTGGATGGTCTGATGGCAGAGAGAGAACAGGGTATCACCATTGATGTTGCTTATCGTTATTTTACAACAGACAAGAGAAGCTTCATCGTTGCGGATACACCGGGACATGAAGAATATACAAGAAACATGGCAGTTGGTGCTTCTTTTGCACAGCTTGCGATCATCCTTGTCGATGCAAAACAGGGTGTTCTGGTACAGACAAGACGCCACAGCCGCATCTGCGCCCTGATGGGAATCCATCATTTTGTATTTGCAGTCAACAAGATGGACCTTGTAGGTTACAGCGAAGAAAGATTCAATGAGATCGTAAAAGATATCAACGAACTTTCTGAAAGCCTCGGACTTCAGGATGTTGTGATCGTTCCTGTCAGCGCGACAGAAGGAGATAACGTCACAGTCAAATCCGAGAACATGCCATGGTACACAGGCAAAACACTTCTGGATCATCTGGAAACCGTCGATGTGACAGAGACAGAGAGCGAAGCAGGATTCTATATGCCGGTACAGAGAGTCTGCCGCCCGAACCATGAATTCCGTGGCTTCCAGGGACAGATCGAAAGCGGTAAGATCAAAGTCGGACAGACCATTACCACACTTCCAAGCAACGAGACTGCAACTGTCAAATCCCTTCTGAACGGAAGCACTTCCGTAGAAGAAGCCGTGACAGGACAGGCAGTGACCATCCAGCTTGACAAAGAAGTGGATGTCAGCCGAGGCTGCGTCCTCACCGACCAGGCACAGCTTTCCGTAGCAAAGAGCTTTACCGCAACTCTGCTCTGGATGGATGACAGCAGACTGACTCTTGGAAAAGAATATCTGGTAAAACTGGGAACCAAGAGAATTCCGGGATTTATCCGCAGCATCAAATACAAGATCGATGTCAACACCGGAGAACATATCGCAGCAGATTATATCGAAAAAAATGAGATCGCACTGTGCGAGATCGAACTGGCCGAAAAGATCGTACTTGATGAGTTTAAGAAACACAAAACTCTTGGAGAGATGATTCTGATCGACCGTGTAAGCCATATGACTTCTGCATGTGGTGTACTTGAAACCGTAGAAAATGACGGAGAGAAACCGTACTTCCAGAAAGATGACATCAAAGTCGGCGGTTATGTATTCGAAGAATTCTACTTCAATCTGGAAAATGCAATGATGTCCAAAGCCGGATCCGACAAGAAGACCTATCATGTCGGTGATGAAGTACCGGTTGCCGGAGACAGCTTCAAATATCCGGAATACTTTGATATCCTTTCCGTTGAGGACGGGGCAGCAGTCCTGATCCGTGACGGCAAAGTAGAAGACATCCAGAAGATCGAAGACTACCGCTACATGGGACTCCCGGTTGTCGATGAAAGAGGAATGGCTTTGCTTGTGAAAAACAAAGAGGATCTTGAGAGATTCCTTGAAGAAGCAAAGAATGTGACCTCAGAAAACCGTTCGGAAGTACATAACAAGTGGTTCCGGTTTGAGACTTATCGGAAGGTTGTTTGTACGGATAATTTTTGGGTGATCTAAGGGTACTTCCTTAGGGACCTTCGAGTTTTGAAAAAACCATGCGAGGGGAGGGCACTCGAAGTTGCGAAGGCCGTTCTCCCCTCGCACTCCCCACCTGGCCACGCGAAAGGCGCGGGAGAAAGTATAAAAGAGAAAAGCATCTGTCTGAGCAATGTCATTAAGTTATCATAGGCAAGCTGATTTGGCGTTTGCCCAGAAACAGGTTGAGGAGTTCTCTTCAGCCTGTTTTCTATTTTTGCCAAACACAAATAGACAGATTTTCATCTGCCTCAAAAAACTATATTCACTTATTCAAATTTATGCTACTCTATATAAGAAACCATGAAATATCTTAGTAGTTGCTTTCCGTTCCCCATGACGATCGGGGCGTATGGGAATCACATTCTTTGCGATAATGGTTTCTAAATCAGGTGATGTCGTTTTCCCACGATAAAATAATCGGCACAAGTGCGACGCAACTGAGAAGTTGGCTTTATATGTATATTTTCTTTGCTTTTTTTCAATGACTACGTGCGAGGTAATCATTTGTGCAAAATTATACATGATTAGATGTGCATAGATTTCCTGTTGGATACACATCACCTTTTTTGAATGAAAATCCAACATTCCAATAGTATATTTTAAATCTCTGAAAGATGTTTCAATTCCCCATCTTAAAGCATAAAGCTGTTTTAATTTTTCAAGAGGGTATTGTTCCTTATCCAAATTTGTAAGGACGGTTTCATAAGTATCTTCTGAAATTTGGAATCTTGCAATCCTAAAAGACAATCCATAAAACGAGGCTGGATCTTTATAATTACTTTTTGCAGGTAAATAGTCGAAATTCACATTGGAAGGAAGATACCGATAATGGTTCTTATCCTTTAGCAGTTCCTTTACTTGGCTTAATAATCAGAATGTAAGAAATGAGCTAAAACTGGAAATAAAGATATGCTTAGTCAAAAATGGTTACCCGCCACAGTATAGTCCAGAAGTGTTTAATAAGGTTATGGAGCAGGTGGAGAATTTTGAAGAATTTTCGGGAAATAACACTATTTCATACTATGAAAGAAAATCAGAACCTGTGATGATGGCAGCAGAAGAAAAGAATGCGTATGGTGCTGCAAATAAAACCAAAGTCAGCAGGAAGTAATACTGGTCAAAAGAGGTGATTAACTGACTTGGTACACTACATAAGGCAAGGAGAGCAGGGATGAAAGTAATCGGAATCGATATTGGTACAACAACGATCAGTCTGGTTGTACTGGATACAGAAAAAAAGGCGGTTTTGGAATCAAGAACGGTTCCTAATGGGACATTTATAAGGACTGAAAAGGAATGGGAACGCATTCAGAATCCGGATAGAATTGTAGAAAAAGCGATGCGGGAGCTGAAAGAATTACGGAAGGCGTATAAAGATGTGGAGACAATTGGTCTTACCGGTCAGATGCATGGAATTCTGTATATTGATGAGGATGGAAATTGTGTCAGTCCACTTTATACTTGGCAGGATGGGCGAGGAAATCTTCCGGAATTTGATGGGAAGAGTGTTGTCTGTCTGGTAAAAGAAGAGACAGGTTTTTCGATTTCGACAGGCTATGGACTTGCTACACACCTGTATCACTGCAAAAAGAATCAGGTGCCGAAGAATGCAGTTTCCTTCTGTACAATTAGTGATTATCTTGGAATGAAGCTCACAGGCAGAAAAACACCAATTGTGCATATCAGTAATGCAGCAAGTTTGGGTCTTTTTGACAGTGAAAAAATGATGTTTTATATAGATACAATTCATAAACTTGGCATGGATCCGGGACAGTTGCCGGAAGTTACAGATGAGTTTAAAATCTTGGGATACTATGATGGAATACCGGTGACGGTGGCACTGGGTGATAATCAGGCAAGCTTTCTGGGAAGTGTTGGTTTTCAGGAAAATACATTGCTTTTAAACATGGGAACGGGTGGGCAGATTTCTGTATTATCGGATAAGCCATTTGAAGAAGGGGGAATCGAAGCCAGACCACTCGCAAGAGGAAAATATATTCTGGTAGGGGCATCTCTCTGTGGAGGGCGTGCTTATGCAGTGTTGGAGAAGTTTTTCAGAACTTTTGTGGTACAGGCTGGTGGTGAAGATAAGGCATTATATGAAGTTTTGAAGAAATTGGCAAGAGCTGCTATGAATCAGGAAAATCCTGTGGAAGTGTCTACTTTATTTAACGGAACAAGAACAGATCCAACGCTTCGTGGCAGTATTACCAATATCAGCGAAAACAATTTTACACCGGAAGGAATAACCTATGGTGTGTTGCATGGCATGATAAAAGAGCTTTATGACATGTATCAGCAAATTCATCAGGGGACGGGAATTCAGGTATCTCATCTGGTTGCGTCTGGTAATGGAATGAGAAAAAACAAAGTATTACAGGAAATCAGCAGTGAGATGTTTGGGGCAGATTTATCATTGGCTGTGTACCAGGAAGAGGCAGCCTGTGGAGCTGCAGTCAGCAGTGCTATGGCTTTTTAAGTTGTATAACGCATATAATATCTAAGGGGATTGTTTATGTTTGAGAGGATGCTAATATAGCAGACGGCGAAGAAGGAAAAGCTTCTGGATAATTTTCTGGAAAGGCATGAAGCGGAGCATCCGTTTCCTGAGGATGTGGAGCTGATTCGGGATATTGATTATATGGGGGATGGCATGGCCTGTCATTTTATGGATATTTACCGTGGAAAGAAGCATGATAAAAAGCATGATAAAAAGCTTCCGATCATGTTTAACCTTCATGGTGGCGGTTTCCTTCTTGGGAAAAAAGAGGAAAGTCATCTGTTCTGTGCAGAAATGAGCCAGAAGGGATTTCTTGTATTTTCTCTGGAATATCCTCTGGCACCGGAGTCTTTGTTTCCACAGATTCTTCGAGATCTGATGAAAGGAATTAAAAATTCCAGAGTGTATTTTCAGAAATATAATGGAGATGAAGAACGTATTTACCTGACAGGAACCAGTGCGGGGGCAAGCCTGTGTGTATATCTGGCTGCGATGATGCAGAGTCCGGAGCTGGCAGATGTTTTTGGAGTGGTGCCAGCAGATCTTGGGATTCGGGCAATGGGCCTGGCGAGCGGGATGTATTACACGACAAAAATGGACAGCATCGGAATTTTTCTTCCTTCCTGTATTTACGGAAAAGGGTGGAAGAAAAGTTCCTTTTATCCATACATAAATCCGGAAAACAAAGCGATTCTCGAACACTTGCCGCCGTCCTTTCTTATCACAGTTTATGGAGATTCCCTGCGAAATTACAGCAGACAATATGCCAGGGCCATACAGAAGTCAGGAGGCATCTGCCATCTGGAAGATCTGGGTCCCCACAAAAAACTTCCTCATGCATTCAGTACCGCCCTGCCGGAGATCCCGGAAAGCCAATATGTAAATGAAAAGATGGTAAAATTTCTGATGTCATATTGAATTTGATCTTCTTCAGGGGTTTTCGAAAGATTAAAAAACAATCGTAAATTTTTACGATTGTTTTTTCGCGCATTTCTGCACACAATATGGTTAAAAATCTGGAAAAAGGTGCAACTCATATGCATGAAACGAGAACAATAGATTTCCAGGACAAGTTAATTAGGAAAATTACATGTCTGGTTGCTGTCTTTCTGTAAAAATAAGCTTGCCAGATGGAGACAGATACTGTATAGTATAAAAAACAGGCAATGATCTAAAGTATCTTATCAGTTATCGTTCAGGCAAATATCTGCCACTAATTCCAAAGATAAAAGCAAATAAGTGTTTAATAGAACTCGACAAAATGTTATAATGTAGATACCAAAAGGAGTGTTATATGAATAATACGATTTTTGATGATGTGTTTCGTACTATGATTGAAAAGATGCCATATTTGGCAGTACCGTTGATCAATGAAGTATTTCACACATCCTATCCGGAAAATGTAAAGATCACACAGCTGCGTAATGAACACCAGCAGGAAGATGGAGAAATCATTACGGATTCCTGTTTGCTGATAGGGAAGAAGATGTATCATATCGAATGTCAGAGTACAGATGATACTACGATGACGATACGCATGATAGAGTATGATTTTGCGATTGCGATAGGAAATGCTGAGAAACAAAATCGGAGATATCGGATAGAGTTTCCAAAATCCTGCGTGCTGTTTTTGAGAAGCTCAGAGAATACACCGGATAATCTGGAGGCGGATGTGATTTTTCCGGATGGGCGGACGCATGTATACTCGATACCGACTATAAAAATGGCAGACTATACAAAGGACAGTATTTTCGAAAAAAATCTGTTGATGCTGCTGCCATTTTATATCATGAGATATGAGAAACAGGGACATGATCTGAGTGAAAATCCAGAATTATTTCAAATATTGTTAAACGAATATGAGGAAATCAGAGTAAATCTGGAAAAGGAACTGACAGAAACAGGAAAAGCAGAACTATATACGGATCTGACAAAACTCATTGTAAAGATTGCAGACCACATTTTTCGAAAGGAAGATAACGTTCGGAAAGGAATAGGTGATATTATGGGCGGGAAAGTTTTGGAATTGGAATCAGAAAGACTTAAGGCACTTGGAAAAGCGGAAGGAAAAGCGGAAGGAAAAGCAGAAGGAAAAGCAGAAGGAGAAGCAATTGGACAGGCAAGAGGAGAAACTCGATTAGGTAATTTAATCAGTCGGCTTATTCAGGATCAGAGAAATGAAGAAATTCTGCTGGCATCAACAGATTCTAAAAGACGTGAGCAGTTGTATAAAGAATATAATATTTAAGGGTATTCCCCACCTGGCCACGCGGAAGACTGTTTCGCTGGCGCGAAAGGCGCTTAGAACGTTTTTGATACAGGCTGGTGGAGAAGAGTATTTGAAAAATAATGCATAAAATCAGGAGGTCAGAAATGAACAGCTCTGATTTTATGCATTTTTTGTTTTATAATTACGATAAAATTCCGGTAGACTGCAGGAACAGGATGAACATCATAACCGGAGCGACAAAACGGATCATCACGCAGTAGAGTTTTTTTCTGTGGAATTTTTCGCCATTGCGTTCCATCTCATCAATTACATAATCCGGTGTTACGATCCAGCCGATCAGGATGGTGGAAAGCAGTGCAATGAACGGCATCATAACACTGTTACTGATATAATCCATGATATCCAGAAGCTGTCCCACAGAGCCATTCGGTAAATTTACTTCTACATAGAAAATGCTGTATCCCAAAGCGATAACAGCGGAGGCTGCCAGGTAGATCGCAGATAAAACAAGAACTGTTTTTTTACGACTGGTGTGGAAGATTTCCATGCAGTTTGCAGTAATAGATTCCAGTACGGATATACAGGAAGACAAGGTTGCAAAAATAGCAGTTACAAAAAACAGGACTCCCACAAATATACCGGCTTTACCCATAGCAGAAAATACTTTTGGCAAAGATACAAACATCAGGCTTGGACCTGCACCCATGCCCTCGGTTCCTGAAAATACGTATACTGAAGGGATGATCATGGCACCTGCAAGAAAGGCAACACCTGTATCAAAGATTTCAATCTGGTTGACGGCTTTGTTTAAATTTACCTCTGGCCTGACGTAAGAACCGTAAGTGATCATGATTCCCATGGACACACTGAGCGAGAAAAACAGCTGGCTCATGGCATCCAGCAGAATCTGCAGAAAACGCGGCACGGTAAGTCCTGTAAAGTCCGGTGTGAGATAATAAAGAAATCCCTGTAAGCCGGTATGCACCTGTCCGGAGGTATCGGTATGCCTGAGTGTCAGGGAGTAGACAGCGATAATTACGACCAGGATCAGCAGGATGGGCATCATCCATTTGGATACTTTTTCAATTCCTTTTTCCACACCATTGTATACAATAAGAGCCGTTACTCCCATAAAGAGCAGGGCAAAAATCACAGGTGAGGTGGAAGAGGTGATGAAGGATGTAAAATAATCATCTGTGGCAGCAGCCTGTGCCTGTCCGGTGATATATACAACGGCATATTTGGTGATCCAGCCACCGATCACAGCGTAATAAGTCATAATAAGAACGGGTACCAGGAAAGTAAGGATTCCCAGGAATTTCCATTTCGGATGCATCTGGGTATAAGCACCGATGGCACTTTTCTGAGTACGGCGGCCGATAGCGATATCAGAAGTAAGCAAGGTAAACCCGAACGTAAGCACAAGAATAAAATAAATGATCAGAAACAAACCGCCGCCATCTTTGGCTGCAAGATATGGAAACCGCCATAAATTTCCCACTCCTACAGCACTGCCGGCTGCGGCAAGGACAAAACCAAGCTGTCCTGAAAAATGATTGGATTTCTTTTCCACTGTAAATAGTTCCCCCTTTGATTGTTGTAAATATAAGATACTATATGATAAAATATTAGTAAAACAAATATTTTTACTGGTATGTATTAAAAAAAATAATATTATTCCAGTGAAGGATGAAGAAGGTAAAAATGAAAGAAATTCGAGACCGTTATGATATTTTTTTGAAAGTATGTGAGACTGGAAACTTTTCCAGAGCGGCAGAAGCATTGAATTATACGCAGTCCGGAATCAGTCAGATGATGGCAGGGCTGGAGGAAGAACTGGGTGTACAGTTATTTGCCCGGATAAAAAAAGGTGTAATCCTGACAGACAATGGAAAACGTCTGCTTCCGTATATTCAGGAAATGGTGAATCAGAAAGATAAGCTTCGCCAGGCGGCTTTCAACATTAACAATAAAGTGGAGGGGAAACTTCGAATCGGAAGTTTTACAAGCGTAACAGCCATGTGGATGCCGGATGTGATCCGCTTTTTTCAGAAAAACTATCCGCAGGTGGAAGTCCAGATTTTCGACGGGAACTATGATGAAATCCGGGACTGGATCATTCATGGGCAGGTGGATTGCGGTTTTTTATCTTCTATTGTGGCATTTGACCTGAAATTTTATCCGCTTCTGGAAGACCCTCTTTGTGCAGTCATGCCAAAAGGGCATCCTCTTGCCGGAAAAAAATGCATAAAACTGGAAGAACTGCTGGAATATCCTTTTATTATCGAAACTCCCGGATGCGATAATGATATTCTGCATCTGCTGGAAAAATGCACGAAAAAACCGCAGGTTTCTTACAGCTTCCGGGATGACACGCTGATTATGGCGTTCGTGAAAAATGGCTTTGGGGTAACGGTTTCGCAGGATCTGGTCATGAGAGCCTTTTCCGATGGAGTTGAGGTACGTCCTCTTGAACCAGAAAGTCACCGGACCATCGGCCTGTCCTTCGCCCGAACAACCAACTCCGTGGTATCAGGAGTATTACTGGATTACCTGCAGAAGTCCCTGCAGAAATACGATTCGAGCCCATCCGGCTCCTGAAAAAGACGGCAAGCTTTTATTTTATATATATCACGCATCTGTTTTTCCAGGCGGTCAGCAGTTCTATGGCATTCTGACATCTATAAAAATGGTAAATAAATCAAAGGAGCATTTTTATGAGAATATTCAGAAAGGAATAGGTGATATTATGGGAGAGACCTGGAAATGGAATAGGAAACACTGAATAAGTAGGTGGCTTTTAACATCAATAGCAACTGGACATAATGCCACAGTTCTTTCTTTATACTTTGCACATATTCCATATTGTTATTTTCGTTTATCAGTGTATAATATTTTATATCCTGAGGAGGGAGGAGGAAAGACTATGTTTGACAAAATAATTGATTTTGGAGCTTACTTAGCTGAAAGTTTTTCCATTTGGATCATCTGTTCTTTGCTGCTTTTTGCCTGCATCATGTATGTATTGCATGGAAGCATCTATTCATTTCATTTGGAAATGCTTAACAGACCAAATAAATTCAGTAAGACCCCGGTGGTGCATATGGATTCTAACAAGGTAAAGCTGGATAAAATCCTTTGCTATCTGGCAGCTTCTTTTTGTCTTATCGTGGGCTGTGGGTTATGCACGAAAATAATATTATACATATTAGGATTGGCAATTATGCTTTTATCCGGAATTGTCCAGGTTATTGTATTGGTTGTATTGTTTGTGCTGGTGGGCTGTATTCTTATCGCATTTATATAGGAAAGAGAGAATCAATATGAGTAAAGAGTATGTTTTGGCGGTAGTATGTATATTTCTTCTTTGCATATCTGCTGATTATTTTTTTAATATAAGTATTAGTTTAGCAGCAGTTTCACGTACTATTCTGAAGTCGTTGGCAGGATATTTTATTTTAAGTCTGCTTCTGGGAAAAGGCTGGTTTCTTCTTTTAAAGCTGATCCGATGGCTTTTGGAATCTACAATAGGTGTAATAGTGCTTATGCTTCTTGGCATTTCACTGGCTATTACGGTACCGGTAGCCATAGCATGGTGTATTGCAACACCAAGAAAATGAAGAATCAATCGGAAAGAAAAGGCATCTTCCAAAGGATTAGAAATCCGTTGAATCCCCACCATTTTTGCGTTACAATAAATGCATACTAAAATACCACAAAGGGGATTTTACCTATGCAGAAATACATAATGGCACTGGACGCGGGGACAACCAGCAACCGGTGCATCCTGTTTAATAAAAAAGGTGAAATGTGCAGTGTAGCACAGCGCGAGTTCCATCAGTACTTTCCGAAGCCGGGCTGGGTGGAGCATGATGCGGATGAAATCTGGGCGAGTATGCTTGGCGTAGCGGTGGAAGCCATGAATATGATCGGTGCGGAGGCTTCTGATATTGCGGCGATCGGAATTACCAATCAGAGAGAAACGGCAATTGTATGGGATAAGAATACCGGAGATCCCATTTATCATGCAATCGTCTGGCAGTGCCGCAGAACTTCCGAGTACTGCGACTCCCTCAAGGAAAAGGGACTCACAGAGAAATTCCGTCAGAAGACAGGTCTCGTGATCGATGCCTATTTTTCTGCGACCAAAATAAAATGGATTCTGGACAATGTAGAGGGTGCAAGAGAAAAGGCGGAACGTGGGGAACTCCTTTTCGGAACGGTTGAGACCTGGCTGATCTGGAAACTGACGAAGGGATCTGTGCATATCACAGATTACTCCAACGCATCCAGGACGATGCTTTTTAATATCAATACGCTTGAGTGGGATGAAGAGATTCTTGAGGAATTGAATATTCCATGCAGTATGCTTCCCGAGCCAAAGCCGTCAAGCTGTGTTTACGGAATGGCAGATCCGTCTTTCTTAGGCGGCGCGATTCCGATCGCAGGTGCAGCGGGCGATCAGCAGTCGGCACTTTTCGGGCAAACCTGCTTCCAGGCGGGAGAGGCCAAGAACACTTATGGCACAGGCTGTTTCCTTCTTATGAATACAGGAGAGAAACCGGTATTTTCGGAGAATGGTCTGGTAACAACGATTGCCTGGGGACTGAATGGCAAGGTGAATTATGCACTGGAAGGATCGATTTTTGTGGCGGGAGCTGCAATCCAGTGGCTTCGTGACGAGATGCGTCTGATCGATTCTTCAGAAGATTCAGAGTATATGGCACAGAAGGTTCAGGATACGAATGGATGCTATGTCGTTCCGGCGTTTACCGGTCTTGGTGCACCGCACTGGGATCAGTATGCGAGAGGTACGATCGTAGGAATCACCAGAGGAGTGAATAAGTATCACATTATCCGTGCAACCCTGGAATCTCTGGCTTATCAGGTAAATGATGTTTTACAGTCCATGAAAGCTGATTCCGGAATTCAGCTTGCAGCACTCAAAGTCGATGGCGGAGCCAGTGCAAACAATTTCCTGATGCAGACACAGGCAGACATCATAAATGCACCGGTCAACCGTCCGAAATGCGTGGAAACGACCGCAATGGGAGCTGCTTATCTGGCAGGTCTTGCGGTAGGATACTGGAGCAGTAAGGAAGAAGTTCTCAAGAACTGGGCGATCGACCGGACCTTTGATCCGAAGATCACGCAGGAAGAGAGAACAAAACGAATCCGTGGATGGGAAAAAGCTGTAAAATATGCGTATGGATGGGCGAAAGACGAAGAGAACTGATCGAAGAATCAAGTGGACGATAAGTTTGTATTTAAAACAATTGCACATACTGGCGTGAAGAGGAGAGCCTGACAGGAAATCCATGAAAATGGGTTTATTTGTCAGGCTCTTTTATATATACAGAAGGTTTTTACAATGAATAAATACGATATTGCGATTATCGGTGCGGGAGTTTCCGGTACGGCGATTGCACGGGAACTGTCCCGTTACCGGATAAAGGTATGCGTACTGGAGCGGGAGGAAGATGTCTGCTGCGGAACCTCCAAGGCGAACAGTGCGATCATTCATGCAGGTTATGACGCAGAGCCGGGATCACTCAAAGCAAAACTGAATCTTCGGGGAAATCAGATGATGGAGCAGCTTTCCTGTGATCTTGATTTTCCATTCCGAAGAAATGGTTCACTGGTTTTGTGCCTGGATGAAAAAGACCGCCCCGGTCTGCAGAAACTTTATGAGAGAGGAATCCAAAACGGTGTAAAGGGACTTCGAATTTTAAATAAAGAAGAAATAAGAAAAATGGAGCCGAATGTTTCTGACCAGGCTGTGGCGGCATTGTACGCACCCAGCGGAGGAATTGTATGTCCATTCAACATGACGATCGCACTGGCAGAAAATGCCTGTGCAAACGGAGTGGATTTTTATTTCAATACAGAAGTGCACAAGATCACACGGGGAGAAAAAAACTGGACGATTGAGACAACAGAGGGAATTTTTGAGGCAGACTGTATTGTAAATGCGGCAGGAGTTTATGCAGATAAATTCCACAACATGGTCAGTGAAAAGAAACTTCATATCACTCCGCGAAAAGGAGAATACTGTCTTCTTGATAAAGCTGCGGGGACACATGTAAGCTGGACGATTTTTACCCTTCCCGGCAAGTTTGGCAAAGGAGTTCTGGTCACACCAACCATTCACGGAAACCTGCTGATCGGGCCAACAGCCACAGATATAGAGAATAAAGAAGGAATCAATACCACCAGAGAAGGTCTGGAACAGGTTCTGAAAAAAGCATCCGAAAGTGTCAAAAACATTCCGGTCCGTCAGGTGATCACTTCTTTTGCCGGACTTCGAGCACATGAGGACGGAGACGATTTTATTATAGGAGAGACGGAAGAAGGATTTATCGACTGTGCCGGAATTGAATCACCGGGCCTTTCCAGTGCTCCTGCGATCGGAGAAATGGTTGCTGACATTCTGAAGAAAAAATATGATCTGAAAGAAAAAGAGGATTTTCTTTCCACAAGAAAGGGAATTACCGATGTATCAAAGTTTTCACTGGAAGAACGAAATGCGTGGATTCGACAAAATCCGGCTTATGGAACGATTGTCTGCCGCTGTGAGATGGTGACAGAAGGTGAGATCATAGATGCGATTCGAGGACCTCTGGGTGCCAGATCACTGGATGGAGTGAAACGCCGTACCAGAGCAGGCATGGGACGTTGTCAGGCAGGATTCTGTTCGCCGCGTGTTATGGAGATTTTAGCCAGAGAACTTGGAATTCCCGTGGAAGAGATCACAAAATCCGGAGGCAACTCTGGAATCATAAAAGGCAGCAACAAAGATTCTTTTGGGGAGGACGGCAAATGATAAAAAAATATGACATTGTGATCATAGGCGGCGGTCCGGCAGGACTTGCAGCGGCTATTTCAGCGAGAAAAAACGGAATCGAAAGTACTCTGATTCTGGAGCGGGACAAAGAACTGGGAGGAATTCTGAACCAGTGCATTCATAATGGTTTTGGGCTTCATACCTTTGGAGAAGAACTGACCGGACCGGAATATGCCGACCGTTTTATTCGTCAGGTCAGAGAACAAAATATAGAATACAAACTGAATACCATGGTCATAAACATCAGCAGGGAAAAAGTTATCACAGCGATGAACCGTGAGGAAGGCATGTTTCTGATTCAGGCAAAAGCGGTGATTCTGGCAATGGGCTGCCGGGAACGTTCCAGGGGAGCACTGAATATTCCGGGGTATCGTCCGGCGGGAATTTATTCTGCGGGGACGGCACAGAGACTTGTAAATATAGAAGGGTATCTTCCGGGAAGAGAAGTTGTCATCCTTGGCTCCGGGGATATCGGACTTATCATGGCCAGGCGTATGACACTGGAAGGTGCAAAAGTAAAAGTGGTAGCAGAGCTGATGCCGTACTCCGGCGGGCTTAAGCGGAATATCGTGCAGTGTCTGGATGACTTCGGAATCCCGCTGAAACTCAGTCATACTGTGGTAAATATTAAAGGAAAAGAACGTGTAGAAGGAGTTACTCTGGCACAAGTCGGAGCGGATGGAAAACCGATTCCGGGAACGGAGGAAGAATATGCCTGTGATACTCTGCTTCTTTCAGTAGGCCTGATCCCGGAGAATGAACTTTCCAGAGAGATGGGAGTGGAACTGAACCGTGTCACATCGGGGCCGGTAGTCAATGAGAGTCTGGAGACGAATATCGAAGGGGTGTTTGCCTGCGGAAATGTTCTGCACGTTCATGATCTGGTAGATTTTGTATCCGAGGAGGCAGCAGCGGCAGGAAAAAATGCGGCAGATTACATAAAATGGCAGCAGCCAGTGGAAGTTCCGGAACAAAAGCAGAATCGGACAATTATTCTGGAATCCCGAAATGGAGTTCGCTATACTGTCCCGGCAGTGATAAGACCGGAGCGCATGCCGGAAGAAATGACAGTCCGTTTCCGTGTGGGAGCTGTTTATAAAAACTGTTATATCAGCTGCTATTTTGATGAAGAACGTGTTCTTCACAAAAAACGGACAATTCTGGCACCGGGGGAGATGGAACAGATTAAACTGACAAAGGAACAGATTTTAAATGCTTCATCACTGAGAAAAATCAGCATTCTGATTGAGGAGGAATAAAGATATGGAAGAAAAAAATCTTACCTGCATCGGCTGCCCGATGGGCTGTTTCCTCACTGTAAAAATAAAAGACGGAGAAGTACAGAGTGTAGAAGGCAATAGCTGTAAGCGGGGAGCCGTCTATGGAAGAAAAGAAGTGACCAATCCGACCAGAATTGTGACAACAACCGTTCGTGTATTAAATGGCACGGAAAAGGTCGTTTCCGTCAAGACAAAAGAGGATATTCAAAAGTCCAGAATTTTGGACTGTATCCGGGAATTGAAAGAGGTCACTGTTACTGCTCCAGTAGAGATCGGAGATGTGGTTCTGCATGATGTGGCAGGAACCGGTGTGGACATTGTTGCAACGAAAAATATTTCTGTTTCCATTGACATTACAGGGTCAAACGACTATCATTAAAACAGTATGTTTTTCTGTAGGCACCTCTTGCGGATTCGACAGATTTTTACAGAAAAAGATACAGGAGGAACACAAAGGAGAACAGAAATATCATGACAATATCCATGATAGGGATAGATCACGACAGAGCACCGGTAGACGTCCGTGCCCTGTTTGCATTTACGAAGAAAAATGCCGGAGAGGCAATGGAAAAACTGAAAGAAAAAGCAGGCATCCACGGATGCATCATCCTGTCTACCTGTAACCGCCTGGAAATCTGGGCGAGCCATGAGGATGAGCAGGAACTTTCTTTATACCAGTGTCTCTGCGAGCTCAGAAATATACAGGATCCTTCTTATGAAGAATATTTTATTTCAAGAGAAGATAAAGAAGCGGTTGAGCATCTTTTTTATCTGGCAGGAGGTCTGAAATCACAGATTCTTGGAGAAGATCAGATCCTTACACAGATCAAGGATGCACTCAATCTTGCGAGAGAACATTTTACCACGGACAGTGTGCTGGAAGTCCTTTTCCGCATGGCAGTGACCGCGGGCAAAAAGATCAAGACAGAAGCTCCGCTTGCACATGGAAATCCGTCTGTGATCCATCAGGCAGTCAGCAGTCTGCGGGAACAGGGATATGACATGCATGGCAAAATCTGCATGGTTATCGGAAACGGAGAGATGGGTAAGGTTGCAGCGCAGACTCTCCGTGATGCCGGAGCGAATGTCACCGTAACCGTCCGTCAGTACAGAAGCGGAATGGTGAGCATTCCGATCGGATGCAGCAGGATCCATTATGGTGAACGAATGAACTTTCTGCCGAAATGTGATGTAGTAGTCAGTGCGACAGCCAGTCCGAACTATACACTTCGCAGAGAACTGTTTGATGATATCACGCTTACGAAACCACTGCTTCTTCTTGACCTTGCTGTGCCGAGGGATATCGAACCGGCACTTGGAGGAGAAGAGGGCGTTACCTTATATGATATGGACAGTTTCCGCACCGAGAGGATCTCTCCGGAATCCATGGAGAGCATCACAAAAGCCGGCGAGATCGTCAGGGCACAGATGGATGAATTTTTCCAGTGGCTGGATGGCAGGGATGTGATCCCGAGGATCCAGGAGATCAGGGAGGATGCAGTGCAGGATCTGAACCTGCGTATCCACAAGATCCTCAAGAATACACCAATGGATGACTCCGACCGTGCAAATCTTCTCAAAGCAGTAGATACTGCAGCAGGAAAAGTGGTCAACAAACTTATTTTCGGACTCCGGGACAGTCTGGAACAGGACACTTTCCTGGAGTGCGTGGCAGGATTGGAGAAATTATATGAAGAATAAACGTTTTTTTCCAATGTTCGTAGATCTGTCTGACAAGAAAATCGTAGTGGTAGGCGGAGGGAACATTGCGACCAGGAGGATTAAGACTCTTTTGCAGTTTACCAGGAACATTACCGCAGTAGCTCCAAAGACAACGATGGAGCTTCATGAACTTGGCAAGGCAGGATTCGTAAATCTGATCAACCGTCCGGTGAAACGGTCTGATTTTGCCATGGCATTTATGGTGATCGCGGCGACAAACGACTGGAAACTAAACGATGAGATCTATCGAGTCTGTAAGGAGCAGGGGATCTACGTCAATGTCGCAGATGACAAAAGCAAATGCGATTTTTATTTTCCGGGGATCTACATGCAGGACGAGGTTGTTGTGGGAATCACAGCGAGCGGGCTGAACCACAAGAAAGCCCGAAGAGTCCGTGTGGCGATCCAGGAGGCAATGGAGGCATCAGACAATGAAGAATAAGATCACGATCGGCAGCAGGGAAAGCAAGCTTGCAGTGCTGCAGAGTGAGATGGTGAGGGACTACATAACCAAGCATAATCCAGATCTGACAGTAGAGATCCTGACCATGAAGACAACGGGTGACAAGATCCTGGACCGCACCCTGGATAAAGTAGGCGGCAAGGGACTTTTTGTAAAAGAACTGGATCACGCACTTCTGGAAGGAAGGTCAGAACTTTCTGTTCACAGCCTGAAGGACATGCCGATGGAAGTGCCGTCAGAACTTCCTCTGCTGGCTTTTTCCAGAAGAGAAGATCCGAGGGATGTGCTGGTACTGCCGGAGGGCGTAACAGAACTTGACAGATCCAAACCGCTTGGCTGTTCCAGCCTTCGCCGGACCCTGCAGCTTCGGGAGTTATATCCGGATATGGAGGTCGCAAGTGTCAGGGGAAACCTTCAGACAAGACTCCGCAAACTGGATGAGGGACAGTATTCAGCCCTGATCCTTGCGGCGGCAGGACTTAAGAGACTTGGACTGGAATCCAGAATCAGTCGGTATTTTACAGAGGAAGAAATGCTCCCGGCAGCAGGTCAGGGAATCCTGGCAGTACAGGGACGTACCGATGTTGACTATGCATTTCTGGACGGCTACTGTGATGCAGATGCATGGAGCGCAGGAAGTGCAGAGCGTGCTTTTGTACGTTTTCTGGACGGCGGCTGTTCTTCTCCGGTGGCGGCGTTTGGTGTGGTCGAGGGAGAGGAACTTTTCCTTCGCGGACTGTATTATAATGAAGAAACAGGAAACTGGTTCAAGGACAGCATCCGCGGAAAGCGCGAGGACGCAGAGGTACTTGGCATCGCGCTTGCAAAACAAATGAAAGAATCCGACAGAACAAAGACGGATAAAGGTGAGGCAGAATGAAACAGGGAAAGGTATGGCTCGTAGGGGCAGGACCGGGAGATATCGGTCTTTTTACACTCAAAGGAATGGAGGTTCTCTCCCAGGCAGAGGTTGTCGTCTATGACAGTCTGGTGGGACAGGGCGTACTTGCAAAAGTACCTTCTTCTGCAAGACTCATCAACGTAGGAAAGCGTGCAGACAAGCACACCATGCCGCAGGAGCAGATCAATCAGGTGCTCCTTGAGGAAGCGCAGAAGGGATACCGTGTCGTGAGACTGAAAGGCGGAGATCCGTTCCTGTTCGGAAGAGGCGGAGAGGAGCTGGAACTTCTGACTGCCAATGGGATCCCGTATGAAGTGGTCCCGGGCGTGACCTCTTCGATCGCTGTGCCTGCTTATAACGGCATTCCGGTAACGCACAGAGATTTCTGCTCTTCCGTCCATATCATCACAGGACATAGAAGAGCAGGTAAGGAATATGACATCGATTTTCAGGCACTGGTCAACACAAAGGGAACACTCGTATTCCTGATGGGGATCGCTGCTCTGAATGATATCTGTCAGGGACTTCTGAATGCAGGAATGGACCCGGAGATGCCGGCGGCCGTACTGCAGAAGGGAACAACTTCCGACCAGAAAAGAGTCGTTGCCACAGTTGCAACCCTCAAAGAAGAAGTAGAGCGTCAGGGTATCGAGACTCCGGCGATCATCGTAGTTGGTAAAGTCTGCCGTCTTTCTGAGGAATTTGGCTGGTATGAGAGACTTCCGCTCGCAGACTGGAAAGTCCTTGTGACACGTCCGAAGGGCAGAAGCTCCCGCACAGCAGATGAACTTCGAAGAAAAGGTGCAGAAGTCCTGGAACTTCCGTCCATCCGTACCGTGGCACTGGAAGACCAGAGCGCACTTTATCAGGCACTTGATGAGATCAGCGAGTATCAGTGGCTGGTATTTACTAGTCCGACAGGGGCAGAGATTTTCTTTGAAGAAATGTTCTCCATGAAAAAAGACATCCGTTGTCTTTCTTCATTGAAGGTGGCAGCGATCGGACAGGGAACATCCAAAGTTCTGGAGCAGAGAGGCATTCTGGCGGATCTGATCCCGGAAATTTACGATGGAGACTCCCTGGGAGAAGCACTGGCACAGACCCTGCATGGCGGCGAAAAGATCCTGATCCCGCGTGCCTCAAAGGGAAATGCAAATCTGGTCAGGATCCTTGAAGAACACGGTGCCAGGGTGGACGATGTACCGACCTATGATACCATCTATGACAAAAATCCTCTGATCGATGTAGCAGCAGAGATCACGAGGGGCGGTATCGACTGCGTGGTATTTACCAGCGCATCTACCGTCAAAGGTTTTGTAGAAAGCACAGGACTTTCTGATTATTCAAATGTGACAGCAGCATGTATCGGCAAACAGACAAAAGCAGCAGCAGACAGCTATGGAATGAAAACATATATGGCATCCAAAGCTACGATCGACGATTTGACGACACTTGTTGAACAGATAAAAACAGATAAGGAGTGATAATAATGGATCTGATTCAAAGACCAAGAAGACTGCGTGGCAGTGAGACTCTGCGCAAAATGGTAAGAGAAACAAGAATTGACAAATCTTCTCTCATCTACCCTCTGTTTGTAAGAGAAGGACAGGGGATCGAGGAGGAGATCCCGTCTATGGAAGGACAGTTCCGCTACAGTGTGGACCGTCTCCCGTATGAACTGGAACGTCTGACGAAAGCCGGAGTCAGCAACATCATGCTGTTCGGTATTCCGGATCATAAGGATGAAGTCGGAAGCGGCGCTTACGACGAAAACGGAATCGTACAGAGAGCACTCCGTGAGGCAAAAAAACAGTTCCCGGATCTCTACTATATTACAGACGTATGCATGTGTGAGTACACTTCCCACGGACACTGCGGTGTTCTATGCGGTCATGAAGTAGAAAACGATGCAACTCTGGAACTGCTTGCAAAGACAGCTCTTTCTCATGTTGAGGCAGGTGCGGATATGGTAGCACCTTCTGATATGATGGACGGACGTGTGCGTGCGATCCGTGAATGTCTGGACAAAGCAGGACACAAGGAAGCACCGATCATGTCCTATGCAGTAAAATATGCATCTGCTTTCTACGGACCATTCCGTGATGCAGCTGGTTCCGCTCCGGCATTTGGTGACCGCAAGAGCTATCAGATGGATTACCACAACCGCCGTGAAGGAATGAAAGAAGCCCTGACAGATATCGAGGAAGGCGCAGACATCATCATGATCAAACCTGCAATGTCTTACCTTGACATGGTATCAGAAGTTTATAAGGCAACCAATGTTCCGATCGCAGCTTACAGCGTCAGCGGTGAATATGCAATGGTCAAAGCAGCAGCCAAGATGGGCTGGATCGATGAGGACAAGATTGTGTGCGAGATGGCAGCAAGTGCTTACCGTGCAGGTGTTTCTATTTATCTGACCTACTATGCAAAAGAACTTGCCCGTTTTATCGATGAAGGGAGAATTGGATAATGGGAAGATCAGAAGACTTATTTGAGCGTGCAGTCAAAAGAATCCCGGGCGGCGTCAACAGCCCGGTAAGGGCTTATGGTGCGATCGGAATGGCTCCGCGTTTTATCGAGCGTGCAGATGGCTGCTATATTTATGACGTGGATGGAAACAAATACATCGACTACATAGATTCCTGGGGACCGATGATCCTCGGCCACAACTTCCCGGCAGTCCGTGAGAGCGTGCTCAAAGCCTGCGAAAACGGGTTAAGCTTCGGCTGTGCGACAGAGATCGAGGTCGAGATGGCAGAATTTATCTGCGAGCATATCCCGCATGTGGAGATGGTTCGTATGGTCAATTCCGGTACAGAGGCCGTTATGAGTGCAATCCGTGCCGCAAGAGGTTTTACAGGAAAAGACAAGATCATCAAATTTGCAGGATGCTATCACGGACACAGTGATGCACTTCTTGTAAGTGCAGGTTCCGGCGTGATGACCAGCGGAGTTCCGGACAGTGCCGGTGTTCCGAAGGGATGCACCCAGGACACCATGACAGCAGTTTACAATGATCTGGACAGCGTCAGAGCACTTCTCGAGGAAGCTCCGGATCAGGTTGCGGCCGTGATCGTAGAGGCGGTTGGAGCAAACATGGGCGTTGTCCCGCCGAAGAAAGGATTCCTTGAGGGACTTCGTACTCTGTGCGACCAGTATGGAACACTTCTTATCTTTGATGAGGTCATCACAGGATTCCGTCTTGCATTTGGCGGGGCAGCAGAATATTTTGGCGTAAAACCGGATATGGTTACTTACGGTAAGATCATCGGCGCAGGAATGCCGGTCGGCGCTTACGGTGGAAGAAAAGAGATCATGCAGATGGTTTCCCCGGCCGGTCCGGTTTACCAGGCAGGTACCTTAAGTGGAAACCCGATCGCCATGGCAGCAGGACTGACACAGCTCAAATATCTTTATGAACATCAGGAAGTTTATAAGGATCTGGAAGCAAAAGGTCAGAAACTCTATGGAAGCATGGAAGAGATCCTCAAGGAAACAGGAAGCCCGTACCAGGTAAACCATGTTTCTTCTCTGGGAAGCATCTTCTTTGCGACAGAGGAAGTAAGGGATTACACTTCTGCAAAAGCTTCCGACACAAAGAAATTCGCAGAGTATTTCCTGCACATGCTGAAAAATGGAATCCACCTCGCACCGTCACAGTTCGAGGCAATGTTCCTTTCCACAGCACACAGTGATGCCGTGATTGAGGAAACTCTGGACAAAGTCAGAGGCTTTTTTACAAAATAAAAACTGAATAAGGATTAGGATCTGTCCGCAGGAACTCATTTTATTTATTTTTGGGAGGGCACTTATGTTTCGGATCGCAGTATGCAGCAGTCAGACGAACGATAAGAACGAAACCAGCAGGACCATACAGAAATGGATAAAACGAAATATCACAGCAGATGCAGAGCTCTGCCAGGTGGAAAGTGTAGAAGAACTTCAGAACATCATGGAAACACAGCCGGATAAGTATAACTTTTGCATTATGGATATGCCTGCCCTTAAGAGTGCTTTTGAGGCGCAGACAGAGCAGAAGAAGCATCCATTACTGATCCATGGGACAGATTCGATCCGACATATTTTTGTGGAAGATATCATGTATGCAGAGAATTCCCTGCGGCGCATCACTTACACGCTGTACAACCGGCAGAAGATCATCAGTGTCCGGCGGGCGGGAAGTTTCGAGAGCGCAGTCGGGGAAATTGCAAAGGCACAGGCTTTTATGCAGCCGCACAAGTCTTTTTTTGTCCAGCTCCGGTACATTTCCGAACTGGGGACAGATCATATCCTGATGGCAGACGGCAAGAAGATCCCGGTAGCACAGAGCCGCCTGGTCACGGTACAGAGCAGGTATCTGCATTATCTCACACAAAGAACGAAAGCATGAATAAAAACTCCACAGACTGTTTGATAAAAACGGTCTGCGGAGTTTTTTTATATGCATATCGTGGTCTGCGCAGAAACAAGGCGCAGTGCGCAGAATCAAAGAACAAGAAGTGTATAAAATCTGCTATGATAACACTACAGAAGAAAAAGAGATGCGTGACCGCTTCTTCAGAGTACCTGAATATTTTTTTGGAAAATGCCTGATGAGTTTTTCGGCAGTTCTTTGAAAATCAAACAGCAAAGGAAGGAGAGGTGGCGTTGAACGGTAAAAAAAGAATCACAAAGATACTTGCCATGATAATCTGCCTGATCTTCTGCACCAACCAGGTCGCAGTTTATGGGGCGGAACTTGTTTCGTTTTCCGATGGGGTGGAAGAGCAGGGAGAGATATCATCTGCAGGCATAGAAGAAATGGATTCTTCAGAGACAGAAGAGGAGGTATCAGCTGACAACAGTCCGGGTGATTCAGAAGGGACGGAGATTTCGGAGGAAGATTTTTTAGATAACAGCACAGAAGAGAATCCACAGGAAATGCAGGGCGATGGATCTGAAGGCACTGCGGATGCTGCGATTGAAGATGATCTGCAGGACAGTACAGAAGATGTGCAGGAAGAAGTTTCCGATGCGTCAGAAGAACTGTTTCTCTCGGAAGAAACGCAGGATGTTTTTTCGGCAGGAGCTGACAATATCCCAGCCTATTCATCCGAGATCAGCCAGGATATCTACTGGCAGGACAACAACGAAGGCGCACAGGCGGGACGTCTGAGTGCAGACGAGTATGCAGCGTGGTTTTATCAGTACGGCAAGGTGGAGGTGACATATCAGGATTCTGACAAGACACAGAAAACACAGATCATGAAGGTGAGTGAACTTCTGGTGAATGGTCAGAGCGGGATCACGATGGAAGATCTTGAGGGAACCGGACATTATGTGATGCATTTTGCACAAGATTCACTGAAAGGAAGTCTTTCCGTTACAGGAAGCGATGGCCAACTATTTAATGCGACGATTCAGACGATCACACTTCTCCCGCCGGATCCGGAGACAGACAGAGACTATCCACAGGATGATAAGCTGGCACAGAATTATAAGTTTCTGAATGTTCCGGACGAGAAAGTGAGGGAGGAATACACCTCTAATAAAAATATCGGGTTTGGATGGTATTACATCAAAAAGATGGATGTTACTACACATGTGGAGATCCGCTGTGGCGATATGAGCTGTGGCAGTGATCTGACAGATGCAGTACAAAAGGAACTGTATCTTCAGTATCAGAAAAAGAATCAGGATGTGAACACCATTTCCAGTTCGCTGGAACAGACTCGAAATGCACAGGTAAAAGAACAGAAAGACGGAAGCAAAGTTGTTTCCATGGACATCACAGTTTCCGGACTGCCGCAGTATCGTATTGACGGCACGGAGATCCTCTATGATATCCGGGAAGGTGATTCGCAGGATTATCGCCTGAACAGCTATGATCCGGGGGAGGGAGATTATTTTAGCATTGATTACAACAACACAGATCTCTCCAATCATGGCACAGATACTACAGCGGTTTATAATGGTGGAACGATCATCCTGACGCGGCGCGGCACGGCTTCCTATCAGGCAGAGAAAGAATGGAAGGATGCGGAGGACTGTACAGAGCGGCCGGAAGTATCTTTTACCCTGTGGCGTTACAGCAAGCGGGGGGATGCGAGTTACCGGAAGGCATCTCAGGTGAAAAACAAAGAAGGGGATACGCTGAAATATGTGATCCCTGCAAACAGCACTGAAGACAGCCAGAAGATCACGTTCGAATATTTGGCGAATCCTGGAGCAGGAAGTGTATGCCTGACAGAGCAGGAAGCCCTGCCGAAATATGATCCCGAAGGATATCCCTATGTGTATTTCACACGAGAACGCATGGAGAATAATGGAAAGTATGAGCAGGTTCTCGGGAAGATTACTTACAAAAAGAATGGAGACTTTGCGATAAAGGATACTCTTCCAGATGGAGTTACCCGTGAAAGCACAGACAAAAGCATCTACAACGACGGCACGGTCAGCAACGTTCTCACCGGAACGGTAACGGCTGATTACACTAAAACCTGGCGTGCTCTTGCCTGGCAGGGTGAGCTTACGGATGTGCGGGTAGAATTTGCGCTGCAGGCCAAACATGTTGAAAGTTATGGAACAGATGATGACCAGTGGTACACAGTACAGGAAAACGATGCAGATGTGACACAGAGCCTGTCTGGATTCGACGAGGAAATGACCTCCATGTCCGGGAGCAGAAGCATGCCGAAATATGACAAACTTGGACATGAACTGGAATACCGATGGATAGAGATTGGAGTATATCAGGGAAATGATACCACGAATCTGCTTAAGAAAGATGCAGATTCCGGGAATGCTTCGTTTGTCCTGACGCAGAAAAACAAAAAAGTTTCTTATACTTCTTCTGTGGAAAGTGTGCTTAAGGAAGACGGAAGTTATCATTCCGAGATCGTCAACCAGATAGAGCGAAAGGTAAATTACAAAGTTGTCAAAAAATGGCAGGAGGCCGAAGGCAATGAGACAGAAGCACCGGAAGATGCGAAGATCACACTGGCACTGCTTCGGCAGGATTCCACCAATCAGGTAAAAGAACTTGGCACACTGACTCTGGATGGAGAGAAGGACAGTGTGGAAACACAGATCCAGGATGAAGAAGGGAATGTGATCCGTGCGGCAGAGACAGAAAGCTGGCAGGGGGAATTTCTTGATCTTCCTCTCTATGATAAGGACGGACGCTGGCACGATTACCTTGTAGTGGAAAAGGACACAGATGCTTATCGTGTCATCTACGGCGAGGTTCAGTTTGATGAAGAAACTTTAACTTATTACAGGGAGATCATCAACCGTCCAGGTGCTGGGAATTTTCAGTTTATCAATGTCCGGAAGGAATGGATCGACGACAGCGACGCGGAGCATCGTGGTGACGTGACATTTACGATCTATCAGCGAATCGGAGAAAATGAGTTTCAGGAAATCCAGACAGTGACGCTTAAGGCACTGGATTTCTGGCAGAAACAGGTGGAGATCCCAACGGATCTTGATCTGAAAAATATCCTGGTGTTGGAAACGTCTGTTTCACATACCGGCAACAACGGAGAAGCAAAAGTCCCCTGTGATCTGTCATCCAACACTGCCAGAGACTATAGCGGTGAAGAAATGGAACAGATCTGGAAACGCTATCAGGACAGTTCTTCCGCGCAAAATCCGGCGATTTATTATCATTCGGATGAACACTGGTATCGTGTCATGTTCCAGACGAAAAACATCGAGGGGATTTCCTATTATACCATCACAAACCAGAGACTTGGAAGAATCCTTCTGGATGTGACAAAAGAATGGATCGATGGTGACGGAACCAGAAGGACCGAACTGCGAGAAGCTCTTAAGACGCAGGGGCTTGGTCTTTATGCGAAGCTGATCTGTGACCAGGCAGGTGTGATAGATTATCAGAAAGGGACGATCAACACCGGAACAGGTGAGCACGCTCCTGTTGATGCAGATGGAAAAACAGTTTCCATGTATCAGGAGATCAGCATTGACACGGCGGTAAAAAATCAGAAATTTTATTTCTATGATCTTCCAAAATACGATGAGAACGGATCTGTCGTTCACTATTCCGTGAAAGAAGTCTATGCAAAAAAGACTCCTGACGGCAGTTATCAGGAACTTTCCCTGAATGAATTAAAACAGACCGGGATCACAACAGAATACACTTCCCTTACTTCCAGTAAGTATCAGGTAGGAGATTCCCACACAAAAGACCAGCAGCATTTTTATCTGAGAAACAAACTCAGCGGAACGAAGAAGGTAGTCTTCCACAAGCAGTGGAAGGATCATTATCGTTTCGAAAAAGGCGACCGCCCTGACATTTATCTGAATCTTTACCGTCAGGTGCATGAAGCAGATGGAAGCGTGAAACTGGAGCTGTTTTACAAAGATCATCTCTGGCGGCCGACAGAAGAAGGAGACAGCCATTATGACTGGACTGTCGATTTTGACAATCTGCCGAAGTATGATGAGTATGGATATGAAATTTTGTATTATGCGCAGGAAAAAATGCATGTCAACGCCGAGCTTTTTGATTACACAACGGTGGAATATCTTGATCCGGAAAAAAATCTGATCGGAAATGAGGAGGGATTTTTGGAAGAAGTGACGGAGGACACCCGTCTGGCGCAGCTGTCTGATGGAAGCTGGATTCTTGGTGAGAACGGAACTTTTGTCAATCGCTTGAAGGAAGATATTCGAATCGAAGGCAAAAAGATCTGGGGAAATGTCCCGAGAGGTTTTGACAAAGCGGTACTTCCAAAAGCAACCTTTACCATTTACCAGAAACTGGAAGAAGAAAAGGGAGAAGGCAGCGAATGTGCATCCGTTACGATCAAAGACTGGTCGAAACAGTATGTCAATGCAGCATACCGTTTTCTTCTGGAATATATGGGTGAAAACCGTAACCGGATCGATACAGATGCAGATGGCAGACAGAAACTGACTGCCGAAAGTGCAGATGGAACAGATCAGAAACTTCCTCTTTATGATAAGGATGGAAGACGATATTCCTATACAGTCAAAGAAACCATGGAGGGGATACCGAAAGACCGGGAAGGAAAGGTGTTTTTACAGCCGGAGATCCATAACTTTATGGTAGAGAATTTTTATGAAAGTGAGAAAGGAAATCTCACCGTTAAGAAAATTCTGGAGGCAGAAAAGACAGAAGAAGAAAAATATCCTTCTGTAACCTATGTTCTGACCCGTTGTTATATGGGAAAAGACGAGAATGGAAAAGATGTACTGAAGCGGGATATATCCTTCAAAAAGATGTTAACGCTTGATTATAATGAGTTTTCTCCTGTTGGAAAAGATACAGGATTGGCATCCGCAGAAGGAACGTTTGAGGATCTGGAAATTTATGCACCAAGTGGCGAGAAATTTCAGTACAGAATTGAAGAGAAAAAAATATCAGAAACTTATGACAGTTACAGTCTTGCCTTTGCAAAGCCGGGAAACCGTGACAAAGCTGGCAGACTGATCCGGGGACAGACCGGAGATCAGCTACAGGGAGAAGAAAATCCACAGGAATATAGGGTAGAGAATCTGTATGCTTCGGATGATGAAGAAAAAATTCCAGATGCGACGTTTAAGAATGTTCTCAGCGATGACAGAATTGTGATCGAAGGAACCAAAAAATGGGATGACAACAATAACCTTTTTGGTTTCCGTCCGTCTGTGGATGAATTGAACAGTCAGGGACTTATTTCGTTTGAAGTGATTCGTTATGCAGAGGCACAGCCGGGAATGAGAAATGCCATCGGAAGTGCACTATATCCATTAAAAGTTGTTGATGAACAGGGACATAAACCATATCAGATTGTCTGGGAAAAAGTGAAAGGAAAAAACGACAGATATCTGTTTCAGATTACAGGAACAGATGGAGAACTGGAAAAGTATGCACCAAATGGAATGCCATGGAAATATGGTATTCGTGAAATATATGCAAGGGACAAAGAAGATGGACTTCCGGGTTATCGCGACAATACGAGAGATTACTGGTGTTATTTTTATGGAAAAAAATATTTGCTGAAAGAAGATAAAACTTATGAAGCAGAGGTAGCAGAGACAACCGTTACCAATCATGTCCGGGTAGTGACTGCACGGATTGAAAAGAGATGGCGTACACTGGATGTGAAGCATAAAGATGCAGAGAATGCAGACCAGGTATTTTCTGAAAGACCTGAAAATATCACAGACAAATCAGATATCCGGGAATCTACGGGAGCAGATTATCTGGGATATTACCTGTCATTGCAGTTTGTATTGCAGGGAAGGGTAAAAGCCTGCTATAACGCGCAGGGAGAAAATGTTGCGCTGGAAGAACCTTCTTCCTGGATGGGACTGAAAGAATTATTTAAAGGAAGCAGGAAAGAAAAAGGCTTTGCACAGACACGACCGCTTCAGGAAATTCTGAAAGATCTGGTACAGGAAGATGCATCTGTTACAGTATCTGAAAATGGCGTGAATGTTATTTTGCAGGGGTATATGAAAGATAATACATGCTGGATGCATAAGCTGCAATATCTTCCGAAATATGCAAAAGGTGGAGCTTACAATAAAGAAGGCTGTTATTATGAACTGGAATACAGGCTATGTGAAGAAAACATTTCTTTCAGGCAGTCGAAGGATGCGGAAATCTTATTTAAAGTGGATTTAAGTAAGGCATCACTTTCAGAAACACCAGATGGCATCTTGAATGAGATCATCAGCCGCGGAACAGGAAAATTTGATCCATTTTTTGTGATGGGATTTTTTAGAGGAACTTCCGGTACGGATTATTCCTATGGAAATCACGAATCAGACAGTTTATCTGTCTGGGCAAATGCATTTCCGGTTACGAGACTGAAAGTGAGTAAGGTATGGAATGATACCAGTAACGTGTATGGTACCAGGGTATTAGACAAAAATGGAAACTGGACGGTGAGCTTTGCAGTACAGAGGCGGGCAGTTAAACTGGAAGCTGGATCAACCTGGAAATCTCCCTGGCAGAATCTGTCTTCCACGGATAAAACAGGAAACAAAACAGAAGTCAGAATCACTTTGAGCGGCGAAGACAATGTAGAGGCAGAGGACATCAATGAGAAATCAACAGAACTTGGAGGGCTTCCTGTCTATGGTATTGAGAGTATTGACGGAACATATCAGGTGGTTCGATATGAATACCGTGCAAGAGAACTTAATACAGATGGAACAATGATTACTGAGCCAGAGGGAGAAACTTCTGTAAATCATGCGTATTCTGGATCTTTTTCAGGTGGGATTTATGATGTGGATTATCAGGATGGAAAGAAAAAGAATAATGAGACAGATGGTGACTGGAGATATCGTTATATAACTACAGTTATAAATTCTTTTGATCCGACCGTGCGCTATGCAGAGAAAAAATGGGATTTGTCCCAAATTCCGGAAAAATTCCGAGATGAATGGAATTGTCCGGAAATCACGTTGGAAATTCAGTATCAGAAAGCAGATGGAAGTTATCAGTCTTTCAGCAAGAGGGCAATTGTGGTGCTGAATGGAGAAAAAGATAGTGGAGTAACACAGGATACTTCGAAGGATGGACTGCTTCCGGCATATGGAGAATACGATTCCTGGAAAGCCATCTGGAAGGGGCTCCCGGAATATATTCCGGGATCTGCCACGATAAAAGAGGATGGAAAGGATGTCACTGTCTATCACGTCAGAGAAAATCATGGCGGATACTATCAGGAGGAAGAGAAAAATACAGCAGAAGGCAAAGAAAGAAACGGTGAAACGGAAAAGACGGCGTTTTGCTTTGTTAATACGCCTACAGAGATTCAGGCATCCAAAACTGCAGATCTTGGTGAAACAAAGAAGTTTAACCTGAATGACCGTATCTTCGGGTTTACACTTACGAATAATGGAAAAGTTCAGGGAACTTATCACGCAGTGATTGCTACGGAAACGGAGAAAGAAAATGGAACAGCAGTAGTAACAAAAGAGCAGAAAGATATTACTGTTGGCAGGGAATTTTACCTCAAAAACAACCAGACCATAACCATCTATGGACTGCCAATCTACGGGAATAACGATGGAAAAAACAAGATCACATATTATATAGAAGAAACAGATTCTTCAGGAAAGAAAAAAGAAGATGGAAAGGATTCCGGATATGTACCGGGATTCCGTACCGAAATTGAAGCAGAAAATACAAACCTTTCTAACTCCGTCAGTGGAAAAAGTGGCGGAGCACAATTTGCAGATACAAAAGAAACACATCCGTCATTTGCATTCAGAAATATTCTGGAAGGCAGCATTGAAATCATCAAAACAGACGGTACCGGCAAAGCACTTCAAAATGTAGAATTTTTGCTGCAGTACAGAAAAGATGATGGAAAAACAGACGAAGACAGTGAAGCGGAATACCGGAATCTGGATGCAACTGTGTGCAGTAACAGAAATCTGGTGCGAAACAACGGTATTGCAAAAACAGATAAAAATGGCCGAATTACATTCCGGGGTCTGAAACTGGGTTACAAATATCGCCTGACCGAGATCAGGCCACTTGCAGGAACCCAGGGACTTGAAAATCCGATTACGGATATAGAACTTCCAATGCTTCTGGAAACGAAATCTGGAAACGAAATCAAACCAGTAGCAGAAACTCAGGGCAGGTTTGTCTATGTAAAACTGAAATATAAGATTTCAAATAATACATTCACAATGCCGATGACCAGCGGAAACGGTTTCTTCTGGCCAGGTATTCTGGGACTTATTGCTACAGGTATCGGAGGTGCGTTCTGGATCAGCAGTGGAAGCAGAAATAGAAACAGCAAAAAGAAGGGAGAGTATGCAGAATGAAAAAAGGAATTCTGAAATTTTTGGCTGGTACGGCGGCCATCGCTACGTTGATAGGAGGAGCACCGCTTTCTGTGCAGGCAGCAGCGACAGATACACCAAAGGCGACACTAGTGACAGATAAATATTATAAAACATTGCTTGGAGAGGAGGATGAAGAATCGGAAGCTCCATCTCTGACACTTAAAAAATACAAAAATGGAAGTGAAAGTAAGGACCCTATTGATGGAGTAGAGTTCAGATATGCAAAAGTCGGTGATCTCTATCAGATCGTAGATGGAAATAAAATTTCCATGGCGTATGGTGTGGAAGCTGCGTTTGCAGCTACGTTTAAAATCACTGCAGCAGCGGATTATCACATAACTGAAAATGGCGATATGTACTATTACAAAGATATTAACGAAATTAATACACAATATTTGCAGAGTATTAATTTACAGACAGAGACTTCATTGAAAGAATATATAGGAGGAACTGCTTTTACTTCTGTAACAACAGGCTGTGATGGAAATGCCAGTGGCACAGCTAAGATCGAAAATGCGGACTATGGTCTGTATGCTGTAGTAGAGTGGAGCTCTGCAAATGCGAGTATTAATGGAGAAAAGGTATCCCTGACGAATATTCAGAGTCCTTTCCTCATTGCACTGCCTACGTATGTCACTACAAATGAGGGAGAAGCTTACTGGGAAAAAAATGTAACAGCAGAGGTCAAAAACAGCACCGACGAACCGGAAACAGAAAAGAAGATTGTGACAGCAAACGAAGATAAGACAGATGGAAGTGAAAGTGTAGACGATACAGACATTACTTCCATTGGAGACACTGTTCATTTCCGTCTGAAAGGAACAGTTCCGAATATTCCAACCGTAGCCAATGGAAATAAGGAACAGTTCAAAAAATATATTCTTGTGGATAACCTGAGCAAAGGTCTGACACCGGAAACAGAGGAAGATGGAATTCAGTTAAAAAATGTAATTGTACGTACAACAAATAATAATTATTCACTGGAGAACACCGATGAGGTACAGTATTATACTACAAAAGTCGAAAATTATACCGGAACAGAACCGGAATATATAGGTGGCAAGACAATTGCTGTTACCCTGACAGAAGAAGGCCTTAAAAGGATCAGTAACTGGGCAGCAGCTGATGCAGAGGAAACAACAAAGGAAATCTATTTCTATTACACGGCAGTAGTAAATGAAAATGTAAAGATCGGACCAGATACTCAGATCAGCGAACCGGCAGGAAACCCGAATGAAGTAAAACTCCAGTATAAGATCGGCAGCAGTGCAGACATGGAAACGGATTGGGATAAAGTTACAGAGTATACATTTGGAATCAAAGCAGATAAACAACTGGCAGGAAGTGCAGCAGCGGTAACAGATTCCAATAAAAACGCGATCACGTTCGTTCTTTATTCCACAAAAGATGGAAAGGCAGAAACAACAGGCAGAACCTATTATGAAATGAAAAAAGTAAGTGATGGTGTTTACCATGTAACTTCCAAAACAGAAACCAGTGCAGAAAACAATACAAAAATACATCCGGCAGCAGGCGGTGCACTGAATATCAAAGGTCTTGAAGAAGGAACATATTTCCTTGAAGAGCTTAGTACCGTTTCAGGCTATAATCTCCTCAAGGCACCGGTTAAGATTAAGATTACAGCAAAAACAGGAAACAATACCTATGTATTGGATGGAAAAGAAGAGAATAACAATCAGTATATTGGAACAATCAGCCAGGATGGCAACACAGACGGTATCTTCAAAGTAACGATCAACAATATCAAAGGCTTCGAACTTCCATCTACCGGCGGCAGCGGTATCTGGTTCTTCGTTCTGGCAGGTGCGTTTGCCGTGGCAGCAGGATGTGGCTACTATTCTATGACCATCCGCAAAAACCGTGCAAAATAAATGAAGACTAGGAAAAAACGCCCGCTTCTGGTCCCAGGATTTCTGATCGGAACAGGTATACTTCTGATGGCATATCCTTTTTTCAGCAATTCTCTTTATGAGCACAGGCAGGAGGAAGTCATCTACGAATATCAGAAAGAAACCGACAAAATGGATACAACACAGATCCATCAAATGCTGAAAGAAGCAGAAGAATATAATGTAAAACTGAAAAACAGAGAAGCCGTTCTGACAGATCCTTTTGACCCGGATCTTGCTGTGGATGGAACAGAAGAAAAACAGTATGAACATCTTCTGGATCTGGAAAGTGACGGGATCATGGGGTATATAGAGATCCCGGAGATCAATGTATTTTTGCCCGTGTACCACGGCACTTCACAGGAGGTGCTGCGAAAGGGTGTTGGGCATCTTGAGAACACTTCTCTGCCTGTAGGGGGAAAGGATACGCACTGTGTCCTTTCTGCCCATACAGGACTTTCTGACAAGAAACTGTTTACAGATCTGGTTCTTCTGAAAAAAGGAGATCTTTTTTATATACAGGTTCTGGACCGGCATCTTGCCTATGAGGTGGATCAGATCCGGGTCGTCAGGCCTGAGGATACGTCACTTCTTCGGATCATTCCGGAAAAAGATCTGGTAACGCTGGTAACCTGTACACCCTATGGCATCAACAGCCATCGGCTCCTGGTAAGAGGACATCGTGTCACAGAACAGAAGAATCCGCAGAAAGCAGCCAGGAAAAAGCAGACGGCAAGTCTGTGGATGCGGCAGTATGTGCTTTCGATCCTGATCGGCATGGCATTTCTGATGGTCTTTCTGACAGGGCTGTTTCTGTACAGAAGGAGGAAGATGTGAAAAGACAGAGACTGATTTTTTTCCTGTTTCTTCTGGTGGGGATGGGATTTTTGAACTATCCGTTTGTCAGTCAGTGGGTAAATCAGAGAAACCAGAGCAAAGTCATCTATGAATATGAAAAAAAGGCAGAGAAACTGTCGGACACCGGGAAACAAAAACTTCTGGGCGAAGCCAGAAACTATAATTCAAAACTTCGCGCAGGCAGAGTACTTCCGGGTGACAGTTTTGGAGGTGGCGCAGAAGAAACTTCTGCATACAGAGAATATCAGAAACTTCTGGATGTCTCCGGAGACGGGATCCTGTGTTATCTGGAAATTCCGTCGATCGAGGTCTTTCTGCCGGTTTTTCATGGAACTTCGGAGCATGTTCTGGAACAGGGGGCGGGACATCTGTTTGGTTCTTCACTTCCTGTCGGGGGAGCGGGGACACATGCTGTGATCGCGGCACATACAGGAATCGCGACCAGGATGTTTTTTACAGATCTGGATCAGATGAAGACGGGAGATCTTTTTTTCCTGAATGTTCTGGGAGAAAAGCTGGCGTATCTGGTGGACCAGATCGTTACCGTGACACCGGACCGCACAGATCTTCTGCGGATCGAAGAGGGAAAGGATCAGGTGACACTGGTGACCTGTACTCCCTATGGGATCAACTCACACAGGCTTCTTGTAAGAGGAAAGAGGATTCCATACCGGGAAGCACAGAAACGTGCAGAACAGGCAAAAGAATCCGGATTTCTGATCTGGAGAAAAAGAGTTTTTGTACTTTCCATACTGTTTCTGGGAGCAGCAGGATTCTGGCTCCTTAAGCCATCAAAAAGGAAGGAGGAAAAAGGTTGAAAAGAAAAAATAAAAAGACAGCAGGCGTTTTTCTCCTTGCTGTGATCCTGATATTTGTAGTTCTTCCGGCTGTTTCTGTGGATGCGGCAGAGAGAAAGGGAAGCATCACGGTTCAGCTGAATGAGATCGGGACAGATCGGGAAGGCACTGCACTGGAATGTTTTTATGTGGCAGAGCAGAAGGAGAATGGCTGGCATCTGACAGAGGCGTTTGAAGGCTGTAAGGTAACTCCCTGGAATCTGTCAAGATCCACAGATTACAAAGAAGCGGCAGAAAAACTTTCTTCCTGGGTGACGGCGAAGAAACTTTCGGCAGAAACAAGGATGACAGACGCAGATGGAAAACTTGTTTTTGAAGATCTCAATGAAGGAATTTACCTCATCCGCCAGAAGAACGGGAAAAAAACCTACGGGGTGATCGCGCCGTTTCTTGTCTGTGTCCCAATGGAAGAAAATGGGGAGATCCTCTACGACATCCACACAAAGACAAAGGGAGAAGAGATCCAAAAGATCACTCCCACACCGGTGATATCTGTTACACCATCGCCATCTGTAACATCCACAGCAGCATCGTCTTCTTCCGGAAATAATCCTTCTGTAAAAAGCAGCTCTTCAAGTGTGAAAACTGTAAAAACAGGAGATGACACGGCGCTCTGGGTATTCTGGGCACTTTTGATCCTGGCAGCAGGTGGGACCGTCGGCATTCTGTATTACAGAAAAAAACATTGAGTGGAAAATAAAGTACATTAAGTATAAGATAAAATACATTTCCTCCTGAATGCTAACTTGTTCTTGGAATTGGATTGTGATATAATAAGGACACCTGAGGTTGCTGGAGTGAACAGTAACCACTTAAGTTCATGCAGAGCACTGTCTCTGCGTGGACGACGACAACGCGCGATTTTAGGAGGCAATATCATGGGGAATAAGAAATATGTAGCCTATGTGGGAACATATACCCACGGCAACAGTAAAGGTATTCAGGTTTACGATGTAGATGTTGAGAAAGGTACTCTGAAAGAACGGAGCGAAGTACAGGTCAGCAATGCATCTCATACGGCAATTTCCAAGAATGGCAAGTTTTTGTATTCCATCGAGGACGAAGGTGTGGCAGTGTTCAAACGTGACGAGAACGGTGACCTGACCCGCATTAACAGAGTCAGCATCGACGGAATGAGAGGATGTTTCCTGGCAACAGACGTGGACGGCAAATATCTGTATGTGGCAGGATACCATGACGGCAAGGTGACGGTTGTACATACACGCCGCGACGGAAGTCTCGGACGTATCATGGATGGTGTTTATCACAAGGGACTTGGAAGCGTTGCAGAGCGTAACTTCCGTCCACATGTAAACTGTGTACGTCCTACACCGGACAACAAATACCTGTGTGCAGTTGACAACGGCATCGATCAGGTCAAGATCTACCGCATCAACAAGAGACAGCATAAGCTGGAACTGGTCGACATCCTCCGCTGCCCGAGAGAGAGCGGTCCTAGGATCATCCGTTTCAGTGCAGACGGCAGATTTGCATATATCCTGTTTGAGCTGAGCAATGAGATCAAGGTTTACAGCTATGACGGAAGCGGCAGTACTCCTGAGTTTGAACTGCTCCAGAGTGTCAGCACACTCAGAAAGCCGAATGACGAGGATGCGATCCACAATGCGGCATCCGGACTTGCACTTGCACCGGACGGCAGGCATCTGTTCTGTACAACTGCCGGAGAGAATTCGGTTTCCATGTATGAGATTGACCATGAGACCGGACTTCTTGAGAAGAAGTTCAATCTTCCGATCAGTGGCGATTATCCGAAGGATCTGGTAATCTTCCCAGATAATAAGCACATCGCACTTGCGAACCATGCAAGCAACTCTATCACTACGTTTACTGTAGACTATGACAAGAATATTATCGTTATGAATGATAAACCCCATCATATTGAGACACCAAACTGCATCCATATCTGGCCGGTACCGGATGAGGTAGCAGGAGATGTACATATCGACGAAGACGAAGAAATAATGTAAAGGAAATGTCGCAGTAATGATTTTTTAAATCATTACTGCGACATTTTTGTTGTTTGAAAAATATCAGATATTTATTCTTTTTTATATGTATTTGTGATTTTAGGATGATAAGCGGGAATCCTCGGCAATTCAATTACCGAGATGAAAGCGTAGAATTGTGCATATCTGCACATGGAAATAATATAATAATCCCTTAACTCCTTGATATTAATGCCGTAACCGGCATACAATTAATCGAAAATATGTTCGATTTTTTATTGTGTGTTTCCAGTTGTTATGTTATACTATATGTATGAAAGAAAATCTAATACATTATAGAACTTGTGTATGTAATATTAACTACCATATGGTATGGTCAGTGAAATACCGGCAGAAGATATTAACACCAGATATTGAGGAATACCTTCAGGAACTGGTGCAGCAGATTGCTGAGGACAAGGGCTTTGCCGTTCATTTATTTGAATGTGGTGAATGTGACCATGTCCATTGTTTTGTATCAGCTCCACCAAAGCTGTCTATAACAGCAATTGTCAAGTATCTGAAGGGAATCACCGGCAGAAAATTATTCGAACGTTTTCCGGAAATAAGAAACCAGCTATGGAAGGGAGAGCTGTGGAACCATTCCTATTATGTGGAGACAATCGGATCAGTATCTGAAGAAAATATCCGCCGTTATATTGAACATCAGAGCAAATCGTATTAAATCAGGGTGGAGTGTAAAACTCCATCTGCATAGCTGTCTGAAGGAGGGGAGAGGAATGCTGCTGTCACACAGAACATCGTTAAAGATCTGTCCGGAATATTCCAACATTATAGGGCATATGTGTTATGCGGCTTCCAAACTCTGGAATGTCTGCAACTATGAACGCCATCATTATAAAGAACTGGGACTGAAAAAGTATCCTGACTGGTATTATCAGAAAAAAGCACATAAAGGAGATCTGTGGTACAGACAGCTGCCATCACAGACAGCGCAGGAGACCTGCAAGCAGTTGGACAAAGCATGGAAATCTTTTTATGTCCTAAAAAAGACCGGAGGA
>NZ_QULA01000002.1:0-403 GCF_003481595.1 Blautia sp. OM07-19 | reverse complement strand
TTTATGTCCTGAAAAAGACTGGAGGGATCAAAGAGCCAAATCCGCCCCGTTTTAAACAGGATAATATACCGGTCACATACATGCAGATGGGGATCCGGCATGAGAAAGGTTCAGACCAGCTGCGTCTGTCTCTGTCAAAGGATCTGAAAAGCTACATGGAAGAAACATATGGGATCCATGAAAAATTTCTATATCTTGAAAATAAGATTTTCAGGAACATGGATCATATAAAACAGCTGCGGATCTATCCACCGGAAAACGGAAAATGTGACCTTATCGTTATCTATGAGATTGAAGAGCCGGAACAGCTTTCTCAGAATGGACATTATTTATCTATTGATCTTGGACTTCATAATCTGATGACCTGTTATGATTCTGGAAATGGCAGGGCTTTTATTCTGGG